>NZ_JAALDU010000501.1 GCF_014145015.1 Dietzia sp. E1
CGAGCTCGGCGTGGCGTGCCCGCGCCTCGGACAGGGCGGCGCGGGCCTCGGCGAGCCGCGTCTCCGAGCGCGCGAGCTCGCCGGTCGGCTCGCCCCGGCGGGCCGTCAGGTAGCGGTTGCGCTCCTCCGCGACGCGGTCCATCAGCGAGTCATCACCGGTGGGGTCCTCTCCGCCCGCGGCGGCGTCCAGGGCGCGGCGCAGAGAGCCCATCCCCTTGGCCGCGTCCACCTGACCCAACGGTTCGTCCTGCGCGATCCGCAGTGCCTTCCACAGCGACCGGTCCACCTGGCGGTCCAGCAGGTCGCGGACGTGATCGTGGGCGTCGTCACCGCTCAGCGCCGGGCGCGTGGAACCCGGGAACTCGAGTGACGTCCGCTTTCCGCGGACGAACTCCTTGCGGTACCGCATCCGCTGCCCGTCGACCGTGAACTCGGCCTCCACCACCACGGGCACGTCCCTGCCCACGGGGCTCGCGGCCTTGATCTCCGCGCGGCCGGACGACGCCTTGTGCTCGAGGAGCATCTCCAGGGCATCCATGAGGCTGGTCTTGCCGGATTCGTTGGGCCCCTCGATCACCAGGACACCGCGCGGTTCCAGCTCGACCTCCTCGCGGACCACCCCGCGGAAGTCCTCGAGCATGAGTCGGTGCAGGATCATCGCGTCTCTCCATCGACGAGTCGGTACAGCAGACTGAGGGCGTGGCCCGCGTCCTCGGCCTCGGCCCCGCCGGTCCCGGCCATCGCGACGAGGTCCGCGACCGCGCGGCCCGCGTACCCGTCGACCAGATCCGTGAAGTCCGTGTCCTCGGCCCGGACGACCAGATGGGTCCGGGACTGTCTCAGATAGGCGGCGGCGAACAGCGCGTCCCACGTCTCCAGCAGGTCGTCGATCCGCGCCCGGAGAGCGACCCCGACCGTGCCCGTGAGCCCGAGTTTGAGCACCGTCCGCGGCTTGTCGTCCATCGCCTCGATCCGCTCCGCCAGGGCGTCGAGATCGGCGTCCGTGTCGATCCGTGAGTCGACCGCGTGGAACGACCATCGTCCCGTCCGCAGCGGCGTGACCGTGCAGGCGCCCCGCTGCGACGAGGACGCGGCCCGGGAGAGTTCGACCAGCAGGGCGTGGCCCGAGTCGGTCTCCACATCGTCGAAGTCGGTGGTCTCCGGGCTGCCCGAGAACCAGATCCGCTCACCGGAGCCCACCCGGGTCACCGAATGCCGGTCGCCGAGCGCGACGTAGTCCAGCCGACCCGACCCGATGGCCTCCTCCAGGGAGGCGACCGCGATCGCCTCCACCGACGGCGAGTGACCGCCGTAGATCTCGTCCGTCCCCCCGTGGGCGACCAGGACACGCAGACCGTCCGTCGGCTCCAGGGAGTCCAACAACGCCGGCAGACGGGAGGGATCCGGCCGCTTGGACGTCCACGGGACGCCCACGACCTCGACGCCGGGCACGACCTCGACCGGTCCGGTGCCGTCGAGCACGACGACGCCGCCGCCCTCGACCGCCGGCGCGAAGTCCCTGCACCGGAACACCGACGACACGTCGAGCGGATCGTGGTTGCCGGGCAGCACCAGTACCGGCACGGGGAACGCCGCCAGGGCCTCGACCGCGCGCAGGACGACCGACCGCGGCACCGCGTTGTCCTCGAAGGCGTCGCCGGCCACCACGATGAACCGCGCCCCGTGGTCGGCCGCGAGCGTGCCGAGCGCCTCCACGGCGGCCAGCCGGTCGGCCGTGTAGACGGCCTGCGACTCGTCTCCGAGGAACCGCCGGGTCATGCCGAGCTGCCAGTCGGCGGAATGCAGGAATCGGATCGTCTCGCCGTCCCGTGGGGTGGTCATGGCCGCATCGTAGGACGCCGGTCCGACACGGCGGCCGACGCGGGCCCGCTCACCGCGGTCGGTACCTGCCGAACGCGTCGAGGAAGTCCTCCAGATCGGCCACGACGCGCAGCTGCTCGAGGGGGTCGTTCGTCGTCGCGGCGGCCAGTCTGCGGGTCACGGGCGCGTCCAGGAGGTCCTCGAGTCCGGCCGGCTCCGGGGACGGCACCGTCGGCAGGACCGGCTCGGTCCCCCACAGCGCCTCCTCGACGTCGACGGACACCTCGTCGTCGTCCCCTCCCCTCAGGACGGCGCCGAGGTGCTCGGCGCTCAGGCCCCGCAGCGCGAACATGACGTCCGGCCTGGCGTCCCACCACTCGACCATGATGTACGCGGCCGCCAACACGTGCAGGCACGGCCCGGGCTGGACGGCACACCGGCAGGAGTAGGCGGTGTCGCCGTGGACCGCCGGGAGGAGGAGGAACCCGACGGTGTCGGAGAAGTTCCCCGCGAGCGCGCCGAGCACGCCGCCCTCCTCGCGCCTCAGGGCGGTGCGGAGCGCGTCCGAGTCCGCGGCGTCGAGGGGGGCGAAGGTGAACTCGACGGTGAACGGCTCGGGTCGGCTGCCGTCGACGTCGCAGCGTACGGACCGGCCCGCGTGCTCCAGCGAGAGCACCTTGTCGGCGCGCGCGGCCTTCCGCGCGAGGTACGCCTCGCCGCGGGTGACCCCTGATTCGAGGTCGCTCGTCCACCGCCGGCTCCACATGTGCCCGCCGAATGCGCCGGCGCGCGCCCTCGCGCGGATGCCTCTGCCGCCGTTCATTCCTCGTCCCGTCCCTCGTCGGTGAGCTCCACCAGCGCGGCGAGATCGGCGTCGGCGAGCTCGGTCAGCGCGCCCGCGAGCGGGCCCAACGTCAGCTCGGCGAGGTCCCGCTTGGCCTCGAGTAGTTCGTCGATGCGGTCCTCGACCGTCCCCGGGGCGACGAGGGTGCGGACCTGGACCCGCCGCGTCTGACCGATCCGGTGCACGCGGTCGGTCGCCTGGTTCTCGACCGCCGGGTTCCACCACCGGTCCAGGTGCACGACGTGATTGGCCTCCGTCAGCGTCAGACCCGTCCCGCCCGCGCGTAGCGACGCCAGCATCACCGGCGGTCCCTGCGCGCCCTGGAACTCCTCGACCATCTGCGCCCGACCGGCCGCCGTGACGCCACCGTGGAGAAACGGCACCGAGCTCGCCGCCCGCCGCTCGAGCAGGGGCAGGATGAGGTCCCCGAACGCGCGGTACTGCGTGAACAGGAGGACCTTCTCGCCGGCGTCCAGGATCTCCGTGAGGACCTCGTCGAGTGCGGCGAGCTTTCCGGAGCGGTGGCGGCCACCGCGCAGGAGCGCGGACCCGTCCCCGAGGTAGTGGGCGGGGTGGTTGCACACCTGCTTGAGCGCGGTGAGCCCGGCGAGGATCGCCCCCTTGCGCGCCGTTCCCTCCGACTCCTTGACCTGCTCCATCATGTCCTCGACGACCGCCTGGTACAGGGTCGCCTGCTCGCGGGTCAGGGGCGCGTCCACCCGGATGTGCAGCTTGTCCGGCAGG
>NZ_JAALDU010000502.1 GCF_014145015.1 Dietzia sp. E1
GCCACCGGGGACGGCGGGCCGGCGAGCGGCGGGTACGGAACGGGGGCGACACCGGGGGGGGTGCGGTCCTGCGGCGCCTGTGCGGGCGGCGCGTCGAACGCGTCCCGGTCGGACGACCGCGACGGCTCGGACGCTACCGGAGCGGGTTGGAGCGGCTTGATCGGCGCGCCGAGCTTCGCTTCGGGCTCCCCCACGATCTCGATGACGCCGTCGGATCCCCTGGTGAGGATCGGCGCGCTGGCGACACCGACCATGCCCAGCTTCTCGGCGCGCTGCGCGAGCACCTCGGCCGAGCGGGCGCGCTCGTTGGACGCGCGGAGCGCCTCCATCCGCTCGACGAGTTCGACGTTGGCGTCGCGCGCGTTCTTGAGGTCGTAGGTGTCCTGGGTGGTCTGGGCCGACAGCAGGAGGGTGCCGCCGACGCCGGCGCCGATGAGGAGGAGGAGGACGACGACGAAGGGCACCCTGGCGGCCAGCTCCGCCGGGCTCAGACGTTCCGCGGGGACGACCACGGTGCGACGGCCGCGGACGGAGCGCGTGACCGGCCTGCGTCGGAGGCCGACGGCCCGTCCCGCCCCGGCCGGGGCGTCGGCGTCCGGGCCGGGGGCCGGGCGGGTGTCGAGCCCGTCAACGGTGCCGGGCGTGTCGATCGTGCTCGTCATGGGGTTCTCCCGTCGATACGCCGGACGCAGCGCACCCGGACCGAGGCCGAGCGCGGGTTGTGGTCGATCTCCTCCTGTGAGGCCTTCTCCGCTCCCCTGGTGACGGCCTCGAACTCGGGGCCGTGGCCGGGCAGTTCCACCGGCAGGCCCGCCGGGGTGCGGGAGGCGGTGCGGGTCGCGAGTTCGCGCTTGACGATCTTGTCCTCGAGGGAGTGGTACGCCATGAAGACCGCGCGACCGCCGAGCCGCAGGAGGTCGAGGTAGCCGGGCACGGCGTTCTCGACGGCCTCGAGTTCGGCGTTGACCTCGATGCGCAGGGCCTGGAACACGCGTTTGCCGGGGTGCCCACCGGTCCGGCGGGCACCCTGGGGGATCGTGTCGTAGAGGAGTTCGACCAGCTGGGAACTGGTGACGATCGGGTCCGTGTCGCGCCGGCGGACGATCGCGGCCGCGATCTGCCGGGCGAAGCGCTCCTCGCCGTACACCCGCAGGATCCGGGCGAGCTCGTCGCGCGGGTACTCGGCGAGGATGTCGGCGGCAGTCGGCCCGGTGGTGGGGTCCATCCTCATGTCGAGCGGCGCGTCCACCGAGTAGGCGAAACCGCGCTCGGCGACGTCGAGCTGCATCGAGGAGACGCCGAAGTCTAGGAGGATGCCGTCGATCGCCGGGCCGGCGTCGTCGCGCACGTCCGGGGGCAGCGCCGCGATGACGCTGTTGAAATCGTCGAAGCGGGCGTGGACGGGCGTGAAGCGGTCGCGGTAGGCGGTGAGCCGGCGTGTCGCCATGTCGAGCGCCTCGGGGTCACGGTCCACGCCGAGCACACGCAGCTCGCCGAACTCCGCCAGCAGGTGGGAGGAGTGTCCGCCGAGACCGAGGGTGCCGTCCACGATGACGGGAGCGCGCCCCTCCTCCGCGGCGGCTTCGACGACGGGTCGGAAGAGCTCGATCGTGCGCTCGAGAAAGACGGGGACGTGCCCGGAGCGCGTGGCGTCGCGATCGGCATCGGGCCGTTCTGCCATCTCGCCTCCTCGCGTCCGGTCGTCGGTGCTCCGGCGGTTGTGGTGGAGCCCCCTGGTCCCCGTCCGGTACCCACCTGGCGTTGGGGAAGTACGTCAGGGTGGTGCCGGGCAGGGGCCGGGGGGCTCCGTCCGTCGTGCTCTCGTGTGCGTTCTCGTCCTCGCTCTCCCGGGATCAGAACTCGATCCCGAGCGAGGTGCCCTCCATCTCGGAGAACACGGGTAGGTTCTCCGCGCTGTAGCGGTCCCACGCCTCGGCGTCCCAGACCTCGAGACGCTCCCCGAGGCCGTTGACGACGCAGTCCTTGTCCAGACCCGCGTAGTTCCGCTGACTCGCGGGGATGGAGATCCGTCCCTGCGAGTCCAGTTGTTGGACTTCCGCGCCGCTCACCAGGAGCCGGAAGAACGCCATGTGCCTCTCGCTGAGGTTGGCGGTCGGCCGGACCTTTCTGACCAGCGCGTCGAACTCGTCCTCAGGGAAGACCGAGAGCGTGTTGGTGAACCACCCACACACCACCACCCCGTCCGCCAGGCCGGGCCTGAATCTGGCGGGGATCGTCAGCCGCCCCTTGTCGTCGAGCTTGGGACGGTGGGTCCCGTACCCGACGAAGGCTCGTTCGCGTCCGGAGTCGACGGGATCGGTGTCGGTCACCCGCCACCTCCTGGGGTCCAGGCCCATCGAGCTCCTTGCGTGCCCCACTGTACCCCACAACGCCCCACAAACAAGGCTTGCGCCCCACTTCTCCCCACTGTCTTACATCACTGCACTTCAGATGGTTTCCGCCTCGTCGACGCGGCCGCCCCCCCGGCCGCCGAGCCCTCGTCACGGACCGCATATTCAGCGACTTACTGAGGCTGATGTGACTGAAGTAGCCCATGAGACAGTCGCAGCCACGACGGTGGGGAATGGTGGGGCCGCGGGGTGGGGCGTGGTGGGGCCCCGAGGTGGCGAGTGGTCAGGCCCCGACTTCGGGCCACGGCGGGCGGCGGGCTCGGGGGCCTCCGGGTCGGGATCGCTCCGCTGCGACGGCGCGCGCTCTCGTGGTCGTGTTCACGCCGCCCACCCTGGCCCACGCACCTGGCATCACCGAGCTCGGCGGCAGCCCACGGCGGGAGGCCTGTGGAGGGACGGCGGCCGCAGCCGCACGCCAACATGGCGTCTCGCCCGCCCCGCGCGGAAGTTGTCAACCTGGTTTAAGACAGGTT
>NZ_JAALDU010000503.1 GCF_014145015.1 Dietzia sp. E1
GCCCTCTTCGCCTCCGCCCGCTGGGTCGTCGGCCTCGCGGAGACGTGGAAGGGCCGCGGGATGCCGTCATGGCCCCGCTGGCGGAGGTGACCCCAGCTCCCGAGGGCAAGCGCGCGGAGCGCGTGCGGCAGAACTCCCCAGAGTGACAATAGGTCAGCCACTACTGTATAGTTCAGTGCATGCTGACTATTGCTTCTCGCCTCGACGTCATGAACCGGCTGGGCCGGGCCATGGCGGACCCGACGCGCTCCCGGATCCTGATGACCCTGCTGGACGGGCCGAGCTACCCGGCCGTGCTCTCGCGCGAGCTGGAGCTGACGCGCTCGAACGTGTCGAACCACCTGACGTGCCTGCGCGACTGCGGGATCGTGGTCGCCAAGCCCGAGGGTCGGCAGACGCGCTACGAGATCGCCGACCCGCACCTCGCGGCGGCGCTCACGGCGCTGGTGGACGTGACGCTGGCCGTGGACGAGCACGCGCCGTGCGTGGACGCCGAGTGCACTGTGCCGGGCTGCTGCGGGACGGGAGCGGGCGCGTGAGCGCGGCGTGCGGCTGCGACGAGCCGGAGACCCGGGTCGGCGAGGAGGCCGAGGAGGAGCGGGAGCGTCCGTGGTGGCGTGACCGCGGGATCATGGTCCCGGTGCTCTCCGGCCTCGCCTTCGGCACGGGCCTGGTCCTGGAATGGACAGGGGCAGAGGTCCCGGCGCTGGTGGCGTTCTGGATCGGCCTGCTGCTGGGCGCGTCGACGTTCACGCCCGGCGCGATCCGCAAGCTGTTCAAGGGCAAGCTGGGCATCGGCCTGCTGATGACGATCAGCGCGGTCGGCGCGGTGATTCTCGGCTACGTCGAGGAGGCCGCCGCCTTGGCGTTCCTGTACTCCATCGCCGAAGCGCTGGAGGACAAGGCCATGGACCGCGCCCGCGGCGGGCTGAGGGCTCTCCTCAAGCTCGTCCCGGAGACCGCGACCATCCGGCGGGACGGCGCGCCCGCGGAGGTCGCCGCGAAGGACCTCCAGGTCGGGCTGCTCATGCTGGTGCGCCCCGGTGAGCGGATCGCGACCGACGGCATCGTCCGCACGGGCCGGTCGAGCCTGGACACCTCCGCGATCACCGGCGAGTCGATCCCGGTCGAGGTCGAGCCCGGCGACGCGGTGTCGGCCGGGGCGATCAACACCGCCGGTGCCCTGGAGGTCGAGACGACCGCGGCGGGCACGGACAACTCGCTGACCACGATCGTGGAGCTGGTCGAGCAGGCGCAGGCCGAGAAGGGCGACCGCGCCCGCCTGGCCGACCGCATCGCCCGGCCGCTCGTGCCTGGCGTGCTGATCCTCGCCGCTCTTGTCGCGGTCATCGGCTCGCTGCTGGGCGACCCCGAGCTGTGGATCACCCGCGCCCTCGTGGTGCTCGTCGCCGCGTCGCCGTGCGCGCTGGCGATCTCGGTCCCGCTGACCGTCGTCGCCGCGATCGGCTCGGCGAGCAGATTCGGCGTGATCATCAAGTCCGGCGCGGTCTTCGAACGGTTCGGCGTGATCCGCCACGTCGCCGTCGACAAGACCGGCACCCTCACCCGCAACGAGCCCGCCGTCACCGCCGTGCTCACCACGGACGGCGTGGACGAGGCGCAGGCGTTGGCGTGGGCGGCGTCGCTGGAGCAGCACAGCACCCACCCGCTGGCCGCCGCGATCACCGCCGCCTCGCCCGGAGCTCCCGCCGCCCTGGAGGTCACCGAGCAGGCCGGGCACGGCATCGAAGGCACCCTCGACGGGGCCCGGGTCACCGTCGGCAGCCCTCGCTGGCTGGACGCGGGGACGCTTAAGGACCAGGTCGCGGGACTGGAGGAGCAGGGCATGACCGTCGTGATCGTGCACCGCGACGGGGTCCCGGTCGCCGCGATCGGGGTCCGTGACGAGCTGCGCCCCGAGGTTCCCGAGGTCGTGCGCACCCTCGCGGCCCAGGGCGTCGGGGTGACCATGCTCACCGGCGACAACGCCCGCACCGCCCGCGCGCTGGCCGCGCAGGCAGGGATCGAAAACGTGCGCGCGGAGCTGCGTCCCGAGGACAAGGCCGCCGCCATCAGCGAGCTGAGCAGGCACGGCTCGGTCGCGATGATCGGCGACGGCATCAACGACGCCCCCGCCCTGGCCGCCGCGGACATCGGCATCGCCATGGGCGCGACCGGCTCCGACGCCGCGATCGAGTCCGCCGACGTCGCCTTCACCGGCCACGACCTGCGACTCCTCCCGCGCGCGTTCGACCACGCCCGCCGCGGCAGGCACATCATCAACCAGAACATCATCCTGTCCCTGCTGATCATTACCGCGCTGCTGCCGCTGGCCCTGTTCGGCGTACTCGGCCTCGCAGCGGTGGTGCTCGTGCACGAGATCGCCGAGGTGATAGTGATCCTCAACGGGCTCCGCGCCGCCAGGACGAGGAAGTAGGAGGGATCATCGAGTGCTATAACTCCGACATGTGCTATGGCGATCCGGTAGGCGCCGCGGGCGCCCCAGTCGGGTTCGCCGAGGCCGGCGACGACGCGGTGCCAGCGCAGCAGCTCGAGGAAGTGCGCCTCGCCTGTCTGGTCGGCCGCGTGTCGGATTCGGTCCACCAGCTCGTCCACGCCGGCACCGTAGCCGGGGCCTCCGACACCGG
>NZ_JAALDU010000504.1 GCF_014145015.1 Dietzia sp. E1
ACAGCACCCTGGAAAAAGCCATCCTCCACGCCCTACACCAACACCTCGACGAACTCCTCCAACCACCACCACCCTTCTGAGGCGGGAGGGAGTGCGAGCCCGAGATGATTCCGCGGCGACCTCAGACGAAGCGGCGGCTGACCTTCTCCGGAAGCAGCGTGAGCAGCGGGCCGATCGCCTTCCACGGCTTGGCCGGGACGAGCGCGCGGACAGGCTCCGCATCGATCGTCTTGACCAGCGCATCGACGCCTTCGTCGAACTCCGTCATCAGCGCCGTCTTCACCGATCGGTTGATGTCCGTCCGGATGTAACCGGGCAGGATGTCCGTCACCTTGATGCGGCTGCCGGCGCTGTCGAGCTCGGCGTACATCCCCTGCGCCAGGGCCGAGACGAACGCCTTGGTGGCGCCGTACGTGTTCTGCGCCTTGGGCATCCCCCGCAGCGAGCTCACCGACGAGATGAACACCAAGTGTCCCTCACCGCGGGCGAGCAGCAGCTCAGTCGCCGCCTCGGCCTGGTTGAGAGTGCCGATCACGTTCACCATCGCGGTCTCGCGATTGGCGTGCGCCTTGCCCGTGCCGATCGAAGCTCCCTTGCCCAGCCCGGCATTGAGCACGAACCGGTCGATCCCGCCGAGCTCCGCGTCCAGCTCGCCGAAGACCCGCTCCACCGCATCCGCGTCGGCCACGTCGAGCTCGCGAACGGCGACGGTGATCGACGGATTGGCGGCCACCAGCTCGGCGCGCAGCTCCTCGAGGCGGTCGAGACGCCGCGCGCACAGTGCCAGGTTCTTCCCCTGCGCCGCCCAGCGGCGGGCCATACCCTCGCCGAGTCCGGAGCTGGCGCCGGTGATCAGGATCGTCTTGCGGTCGGTCACGAGTTCTCCTCCGTTGGCGATGCGCCCAGTGTGGCACGTCGCGGCTGGCAGGACGGGCAACGGTACGCGATGCGATCGAGCGAATCGCTCGGCTCGTCGGGGTTCGCGAGGCCGCCGAGGCGGAAGGTCTCCACCTCGGTCCCACACCGTCGGCACGGCTTGCCGTCGCGGCCGTACACCCACAACTCGCGGCCGCGCCGGGTCTCGCCCGTGGTCACCCGGACGACACGGTCGGCGTTGGCCACCAACATCTTGCGCGCGAGCCTCACCATCGCCGGGAGATCCCGGACCGTCTCGACGGGATCGCGCGGGTCCACTCCCCGCACGAAGCATAACTCGGCGCGGTAGACGGTGCCGATGCCCGCGAGGTTGCGCTGGTCGAGGAGCGCCTCGCCGATAGTGCGGGTGGGACGTTCCTCGATGCGTCGCACGACCTCGGCGACGCTGGCCGCCGGATCCCAGTCGGCACCGAGGAGGTCGGGCCCGAGGTGCTCGACGGCCTCGTCGGCTTCGGCAGGCGACAGGGCGCGCAGGAACCCGAGTTCGGTCCCCACCACCTCGACGTCGCCCGCGCGCAGCACGAGGCGGGCGGTATGCGCGGGGAACCGCCACCGCTCCCCGGCGCGGAGCACGAGGACCCGGCCCTCCATCTTGAGGTGGAGGTGGAGGGTGACCGGGTCACGCCCCTGGTCGTCCGGTCCGATGTCGACGAAGAGGTGCTTGCCCCGCGACCGGGCCGACTTCACGGTCCTCCCGCGCAGGTCGACCGCGGCGAACCTCGGCACCCGGAGCTCGGCCCTGTCCAGGGACCGCCCGGCGAGTGCGGTGTGGACCCGCGCGGCCGCGCGGTGGACCGTGTCACCCTCGGGCACGGCTCACCACCCCAGTTCGCGGCAGCCGCCGACGCCGGCGGTCTCGATCTGCACGGTCACGTGCTCGATCCCGTGCTCGTCGAACAGGACACGTCGGGCGTCGTTAAGCACCTCGGCGTGGTCCGCGTCCGGGGCGACGACCAGGTGGACGGTCCCCACGTCCATCCCGGACGTGAGGGTCCAGAGATGGAGGTCGTGCACCTCCTTCACGTCGCGCAGGTCACCGAGCCGGGCTTCGACCGCGGCGGGCTCGACACCGTCCGGGGCGTGCTGGGCGAGGACGGCGAGCACCTGCCGGCCGAGCGCCACCGCGCGGACCACGATGAACACAGCGATCCCCACGGCCACCACGAGGTCCCAGACCGTCGATCCGGTGGCGCGTATCAGCAGCGCGGCAGCGATCACCCCGACGGACCCGGCGGCGTCGGCGAGGACCTCGAGGTAGGCGCCCCGTACCGCGAGGCTCTCGTCGGAACCGCCGCGGAGCAGCAGGAGGGAGGTGACGTTGACGACCAGGCCGAGCACGCCGACGAGGAGCATCGTCCCGGTGGCGACGGGCGCATCGGAGCCGACGCGGCCGAACGCCTCGACCAGGACGTACACGCCCATTCCGAGCATGATGAGCACAGCGAGACCGGAGGCGAAGATCTCCACGCGATACCGGCCGAACGTCCGCCGACCGGTGTGGTCGGGGCGGGTGGCGATGATCGTCGCGAGAAAAGCCGCGCCGAGCGCGACGACGTCGGCCCCCATGTGACCGGCGTCAGAGAGCAGGGCGAGGGAGCCGGAGAGCAGGCCGGCGACCAGTTCGACGACGAAGAACGCCGCCGTCAGCGCGAACGCGATTGCCAGCCTGGCGCGATGGCGTCCACCGGCATGTCCGGCGGGGCGGACGTGGGTGTGCCCCGGGCCGTGACCGCCGCGCGTGCCGTGCGCGTGACCGACTCCCATCCGACGACCCCCTCTGACATATGCACCAATGCGCATATTCTAACTAATCGGGTGGAGGGTCTCAAGGGCGTCAGCGCCGGATACGCAGTCCCTTGGGAGTGATGCCGAAGCCGGCGGCCTCGAACGCGGCTGCGTGTGGCGAACCGTGCACGGGCTCGCCACCCAGCGTGGTGACGGTCAACGGCCCGACCGCTCCCGAGCGGACGGCGTCGACGAGCGCACCGGCGGCGAGAGGTACCGCACCGGTGCGGTCGTCGAAGACGAGGACGGTGCGCCCGCCCCGTTCGACGAACAGCACGCAGATCCCGTCGACCAACACCACGAGAGCGCCGGCCTTCCGGCCGGGCCGGTGACCCGAACCGCCCACGCCTGCCGCGTCGCCTCCGCCCGCC
>NZ_JAALDU010000505.1 GCF_014145015.1 Dietzia sp. E1
CCGTACTCGTTCATGGAGAACGGGGAGCTGACCGGCGCCACCGTCGCGCTGCACCGCGAGATCTTCGGCAACCTGGGCATCGAGACCGTCGAGGGCGTGAACGCCGACTTCGGCGCACTGATCCCCGGCCTGCAGGCCAACCGCTTCGACGTGGTCAGCGCCGGGATGTCGATCCTGCCGGAGCGCTGCGAGCAGGCCGCGTTCAGCGAGCCGGAGTTCAACTACACCACCGCGCTCATGGTCGAGGAGGGCAACCCGATGAACCTCACCGACATGCAGTCGGTGGCGGACAGCGGAGCGCGGCTGGCGACCATGACGGGCGCGATCGAGTCCGACTACGCGACCGAGCTGGGCATCGACTCCATGCAGGTCGCCACCCCGCAGGACGGGATGGACGCGGTGACGTCCGGGCGCGCCGACGTCTTCGCGCTGACCGGGATCTCGCTTAACTGGATGAAGAACAACAACCCCGACGCGCCCGTCGAGGTCACCCAGTCGTTCGTCGCCGAGATCAACGGGGTGCCGCAGGTCGGCGCCGGCGGCACCGTGTTCCGCACCGACGACAAGGAGCTGCTGGACGCCTACAACGAGGAACTGGCGAAGATCACCTCCGACCCGGAGAAGTACCTCTCCATCGTGGGCGAGTTCGGGTTCACGGAAGAAGAGATGCCCGATCCCGAACTGACGACCGCCGACCTGTGCGCCGGGGTCGAGTAGCCGGCGGTGGACAGTAATATCGATGCCTTCCTGGAGGCGTGGCCGCGCTTCCAGGAAGGCATCGTCACCACCATCTACCTCACTCTCGGTGGCGCGGCCCTGGCGTTCGCGTTGGCGCTCGTGCTGGGTGTCGCGGCGGGCTCCCGCTCCATGCTCATCCGCGGGGTGTCGAGGACGATCGTCGAGTTCTTCCGCGGGACCTCCCTCCTGGTGCAGCTGTTCTGGCTGTTCTTCGTCCTGCCGCTGCTCGGCTACGAGCTCGACCCGCTCTTCTGCGGGATCCTCGCGTTGGGGCTCAACTACGGGGCGTATGCGGCCGAGGTGGTGCGCGGGTCGCTGGCGGCCGTGCCGGCCCCGCAGTGGGAGGCCGCGCTGGCCCTCAACTTCACGTCGTGGCAGCGCCTGTACCGGATCGTCTTCCCGCAGGCGTGGGTGCAGATGATCCCGCCGCTCAACAATCTGCTGATCCAGCTGCTCAAGGGCAGTGCACTGGCCAGCTTCATCCTGCTCCAGGACCTGACCTTCCACATCGGCGAGCTGCGGCGGGTCACCGGTGACACCGTCTTCGCCTTCGGGATCGGACTGGTGCTGTACTTCCTCATCGCCTACGTGCTCACCCTGTTCATGAACATGCTGGAGGTCGGCGCGAAGTCCCGACTCGGTGTCGGGCCGTCGATGCGTGAGGTCCTGAGTCTGCGTCCCGAACGGGTCGACGAGGCAGTGGGGGTCGGACGATGAGTGTCGACTGGAGTTGGGAACGCGCCGCCGAGGCCGTGCCCGTCCTGCTCGAGGGGTTCAGGATCACGCTGCTCGCCACCGTGGTCGGATTCCTCATCGCCGCCGCACTGGGACTGGTCGTGGCGGTGCTCCGTCGGGCCGCGCCCGCGGTGATCACGGTGCCCCTGCGCATGGTGACCGAGTTCATCCGGCTCACGCCGCTCGTGGTGCAGCTGCTGTTCGCCTACTTCCTGCTCCCACAGTTCACTGCGTTGCAGATCGGCATCGGGGTGATCGGCGTGCACTACGCGACCTACATGGCGGAGGTGTACCGCGCGGGCATCGACGCCGTTCCGCGGGGGCAGTGGGAGGCCGCGCAGGCGCTGTCCCTGCCCGCGGGCCGGACGTGGCGGGCGGTCGTGCTCCCGCAGGCGATCCGCAACACCGTCCCGGCCCTCGGCAACTATGCGATCTCGCTGTTCAAGGACACTCCCTTCCTCTTCGCCATCACCGTGGTGGAGATGGTCACGGCAGCGCAGCAGTACGGCGCCCGGAACTTCCAGTACCTCGAGCCGATCACGCTCGCCGGCGTGATCTTCCTACTCGCGAGCTACCCGACATCGATTCTCATCCGGAGACTGGAGAAGTCCCTTGCCTACTGACGACACCACCCCGGCCGGCGACGCCGCCCCCGCCGGTCACACGCCATCGGCCGGGCCGGGGTCCACGGGCGCCGACGACGCCCCGATGGTGGTGTTCGAGAAGGTGGTCAAGAAGTTCGGCGACCACACCGTCCTGGACCACCTCGACTTCACCGTGCGGCGCGGCGAGCGCGTGGCACTGATCGGACCGAGCGGATCGGGCAAGACGACGATCCTGCGGCTGCTGATGACGATCGAGTCGGTGGACGACGGCGTGATCTGGGTGGAGGGCGAGCCGCTGACCCACCAGCTCAGGGACGGCAAGCTGGTCAAACCCTCTCAGAAGCATCTGCGGGCCGTCCGATCAAAGATCGGCATGGTGTTCCAGCAGTTCAACCTGTTCCCCAACATGACGGTGCTGAGGAACATCACCGAGGCGCCCATCCACGTCCTGGGCAGATCGAAGGAGGAGGCGGAGGCGCGGGCGCGGGAACTCCTGGCCACCGTGGGGCTCTCGGACAAGGAGAACGCCCACCCCACCACGCTCTCGGGCGGCCAGCAGCAGCGGGTCGCCATCGCCCGCGCGCTCGCGATGGACCCGGACATCCTGTTGCTCGACGAGGTCACCTCGGCCCTCGACCCGGAGCTGGTGGCGGACGTGCTCGGGGTCCTCCGGATGATCGCCGAGTCCACCGACATCACGATGCTCATCGTCACCCACGAGATGGGCTTCGCCCGCGACGTCGCCGACCGCGTCCTCGTGTTCGACAAGGGCAAGATCGTCGAGGAGGGGACGCCGGAGGCGATCTTCACGGACCCGCAGCAGGAGCGGACCCGCACGTTCCTCAAGGCCGTCCTCGACCGCTGAGTCCCGCGGGCCGACCGGACCTTGACCGGGCGCCGCCGCGCTGTACGATTGTCGACAATCAGACGGTTCGGTGGAAGGTGCCCGCATGACAGTCACCCTGACGGCGCTTGAGCTCGCCGAGTGTTTCCGGGACGGCGCGTACTCCCCGGTGGAGTCGGCCGAGGAGGCGCTCGACGCCATCGAGCGGGTGGACGGGAGGATCAACGCCTTCTGCCACGTCGACCGCGAGGCGACCCTCGCCGAGGCCAGGCGTTCCGAGGAGCGGTACAGGAGCGGCGCGCCGCTCGGTCCGCTCGACGGGGTACCCACATCGATCAAGGACATCTTCTACACCCGGGGCGTCCCGACCCTGCGGGGCTCCCACCTGCTGGCCGACAAACCGGGCGCCACCGATCCGGCGTCCTGGCCCGACGACGCCCCGGTGACCTCCGCGGTCCACGAGGCCGGATGCGTGGTGATCGGCAAGACCACGACCCCGGAGTTCGCGTGGAAGGGCGTCACCGACAACACGCTCACCGGGATCACCCGCAACCCGCATGACCCGGCCCTGACCCCGGGCGGTTCGAGCGGTGGGGCGGCGTCGGCGGTCGCCGCCGGGCTCGGGCAGCTCGCACTGGGCACCGACGGCGGCGGCTCGGTCCGGATCCCCGCCGCGTTCTGCGGGATCGTCGCGCTCAAGCCCACCTACGGGGTCATCCCGATGTTCCCGTCGAGCCCGTTCGGCACGCTCGCGCACGCCGGGCCGATGACCCGCACGGTGTCCGACACCGCCGCGTTCATGGACGCTCTGCTGCGTCCCGACCCGCGGGACTGGTCCGCCGTCCCCGCGCGCGCCACCACGCCCGGCCCGGGCGGGTATCTGGCCGCGGCGACCGAGGGGACGCGGGGCGATCGCCCGCTCGAGGGCCTGCGGGTCGCCTACAGTCCCACGCTGGGCTTCGGTCGGAACGATGCCGACGTCGAGCGCGAGGTCACCCGCGCGGTCGGCGTCCTCTCCGAGCTCGGGGCGCACGTCGACACCGTGGACCCGGGCGTGACCGATCCCGTCGACGCGTTCCACGTCCTGTGGTTCGCGGGCCTGGCCGCGGTCCTCGCGTCGCACGGGCCGGACGCGATCGAGCGCGTGGACCCGTCGATGCGCGAGGCCCTGGGGCGGTACCACGACTACTCCGCCGCCGACTACCTCGACGCGGTCGCCGTCCGCATGGCGCTGGGGGCGAGGATGGCCGATTTCCACCAGCGGTACGACATCCTCATCACCCCCACCACCCCGATCCCGGCCTTTGACGTGGGGTCGGACGTGCCGCCGGGCTGGCACAGCCCGGACTGGACCTCGTGGACGCCCTACACCTATCCGTTCAACATGACCCAGCAGCCGGCGTTGAGCGTTCCGTGCGGGACGACCGACGCCGGCCTGCCGGTGGGTCTGCAGGTGGTGGGGGCCCGCTTCGAGGACCGGCTCGTCGTCCGGGTCGGCGCCGCCCTCGAGGCCGCGCTGGGCAGGGTGGTGCCCACGCCCCGGGTCCACGCCGGCGGTGCCGGGGGCGATGACCGATGACGACACCCGTCCCGGAGTCGGCCGCGGGGTCGGCCGC
>NZ_JAALDU010000506.1 GCF_014145015.1 Dietzia sp. E1
CCGCCGCACCACGTTCTGGTCGCGGCCCGGCCCCACGCCGATGTACGACATGTGGCATCCGGCCAGCTCCTCGAGCCGCAGCACGTAGTCGCGGGCCTCGGGCGGCAGGTCGCCGAACTCGCGGGCCCCGGTGATGTCCTCGTCCCAGCCGGGCATGGTCTCGTAGATCGGGGTGGCGTGGTGGAAGTCGGTCTGCGTCATGGGCATCTCGTCGTGCCGCACGCCGTCCACGTCATAGGCCACGCAGATGGGGATCTCGCCGATGCCGGTGAGCACGTCCAACTTCGTCAAAAAGTAGTCGGTGAACCCGTTGACGCGCGCGGCGTAGCGGGCGATCACGGCGTCGTACCAGCCGCAGCGCCGCACGCGTCCGGTGTTGACGCCCACCTCACCGCCGGTGACCTGCAGGTACTCGCCCCACTTGTCGAACAGCTCGGTGGGGAACGGCCCGGCGCCCACGCGGGTGGTGTACGCCTTGACGATGCCCAACGAGTGCGTGATCTTGGTGGGCCCGATCCCCGAGCCGACGCAGGCGCCGCCGGCGGTCGGGTTGGACGAGGTGACGAACGGGTAGGTGCCGTGGTCGACGTCCAGCATGGTGGCCTGGCCGCCCTCCATGAGGACGGACTGGCCGCGGTCGAGCGCCTCGTTGAGCATGAGGGTGGTGTCGCAGACCATGGGACGCAGGCGGTCGGCGTAGGACAGGAAGTACTCGACGATCTCCTCGACCTCGACCGCACGACGGTTGTAGATCTTCACGAGGATCTGGTTCTTGAGGTGCAGCGCGCCCTCGATCTTCTGCCGCAGGATCGACTCGTCGAACACGTCCTGCACGCGGATGCCCACGCGGGAGACCTTGTCGGCGTAGGTGGGGCCGATGCCGCGACCGGTGGTGCCGATGGCCTTCTTGCCGAGGAACCGTTCGGTGACCTTGTCGAGCGCCTGGTGGTACGGCGCGACGAGGTGGGCGTCGGCGGAGATGCGCAGCCGGGAGGTGTCGGCGCCGCGGGCCTGCAGCCCCTCGATCTCGGCGAACAGCGCCTCGAGGTTCACCACCACGCCGTTGCCGATCACGGGCACGGCGGTGGGCGACAGGATGCCGGCGGGCAGGAGCTTGAGTTCGTACTTCTCGCCACCGACGACCACGGTGTGGCCGGCGTTGTTCCCGCCGTTGGGCTTGACCACGTAGTCCACGCGGCCGCCCAGGATGTCGGTGGCCTTACCCTTGCCCTCGTCGCCCCACTGGGCGCCGATCAGAACGATCGCTGGCATGGTTCGCTTTCACCTCGAAAAGAGTCGTCTACACGGTGAGGGACGGACACCTTCTCGTGATTCCGCGCACACCAGCGCACAAGATTAGTCGCTCGTGCGCTCTCACCCTAGTCG
This sequence comes from Dietzia sp. E1, assembly GCF_014145015.1. Lineage (GTDB taxonomy): Bacteria > Actinomycetota > Actinomycetes > Mycobacteriales > Mycobacteriaceae > Dietzia > Dietzia cinnamea_A. The sequence continues at coordinate 1,387 of NZ_JAALDU010000506.1, forward strand.
CCGACCCCCCGCGTCCTGCGTAGTCTCACAGGCGTTCCGGGTAGGAGCTGCGAGATCCGGTCGGCGCTGCGGGAGGTGAGGACGCCGATCACGGGGTAGCCGCCGGTGACGGGGTGGTCGGGGCCGAACACGACGGGGCAGCCGTCGGCGGGGATCTGGACGGCGCCGCGCACCATGCCCTCGCTGGGGATCTCGCCCCTGGACAACCGCGGTACGGGCCGGGCGGGGTCGATGCGCACGCCCACCCGGTCGGCGTGGCCGCTGACGTGGCCGGTCGCCGCCAGGACGTCCCACGCCTCGGGGGGAAAGAGGTCGTCGCGCGGGCCGGGGATGACGTCGAGATCGACGGGCTGGCGGGAGTCGGTGCCGCCGACGGCGGCCTGCCATCCGTCCGCCCAGGGGCCCACGACCGCGTCGCCGATCTCGAGGACGTCCCCGACGGTGACGGGCGGCGGGCCGAGCCCGGACAGGGTGTCACGGGAGCGGCTGCCCAGCACCGGCGGCACGTCGATCCCCCCGCGCACGCCCACGTAGCTGCGCACCCCGGCGACGGGCCGGCC
>NZ_JAALDU010000507.1 GCF_014145015.1 Dietzia sp. E1
CGGGCCCCGCGGGCCGATCCTGCCGCCCGAGGTGCCCCGCTGGCGCAGCCGGTCGGCGGAGTTCGACGCCGCCGCCCTCGAGGCGTTCGCCGAGATCGACCAGCACTGGCACTCGCGCCTCGAGCACCTGGACCTCGCAGTGGACATGGTGCCCCGCATGCGCCTGCGCCCCGGGGAGACGTGGCCCGAGGAGGTCGTGGCCGACGGCGACGTCCCGCTCGCCCGACTCGTGCCGGCGGGGGTGGACCGGTCGGGACAGCCGACCCGCGCGCGGCTGGTGCTGTTCCGGAAGCCGCTCACCCGGCGCGCGCCGGAGGGCGACGACCTGCGGGATCTCATCTATTCCGTGCTCGTGGAGCTGGTCTCGCAGCACCTCGAGATCTCACCCGACGAGGTCGAGGCGGGCCCGGACGAGGACTGACAGCGGCGCGGCCGCAGGTCGGATGACGCGCGGCGCGGCCGCGGAGGGGATGATCGCGGGCGCCCGGGGATCAGATGACGGCGTCGCGCTTGATGCGTCGCCGCTCACGCTCGGACAGCCCGCCCCAGATGCCGAACCGCTCGTCGTTGGCCAGCGCGTACTCGAGGCACTCCGCCTTGACCTCGCACCCGGTGCAGATCTTCTTGGCCTCGCGGGTCGAGCCGCCCTTCTCGGGGAAGAACGCCTCGGGATCGGTCTGCGCGCACAGAGCCCGGTCCTGCCAGCTCTCCTGCTCGTCCTCGACGAACAGACCGGGGACACCGAGGTCGACCAGGGCCAGCTCGGGTCCCGCGACGGTGCGTGACTGTCGATCCACGGTCATCCCTTCGTGTTGCGTTGTTCGTCTGCGAAAGATCCGCGATGGAGTGCCCGTCACCGGCGCGATCGCGAGAGGCCTCGATCGTGAGGACACCGTCGGCCCGACGCGAGGCCGGTGTCCGTAACGTGGTTTACCGTCACCCACCAGGGAATGACACACCTGTGATTACACACATGCAAGCCGCGTAGGTCAAGCGAAATCGACGGGACCTACCATTTTCCCCTCCGGCTATGACCGGTGACACGCCGCCCCGGATATGGCGTGGGACACGTCGCCGCGCCACCCTCCGCCGCTCACCGCGCGGCGGCCTCAGCAGCCCCTCGCGCGTCCGGCCTCAGCAGCCCCTCGCGCGTCCGGCCTCAGCGGCCCGCCGGGGTCGCGCCCGCGGTCCCGGGGTCCCTCACTACTCTCGACCCCGTGAAGATCTGTGTTCTGGCCGGCGGCGTCGGTGGCGCCCGCTTCCTCCTCGGCGCCCGTCGACTCCTCGGGCTCGATTCCGCGTCCGCCCGCGCCGACTCCCCCCACCGCATCGACGCGGTGGTCAACGTCGGCGACGACGCCTGGATGCACGGCGTCCGCATCTGCCCCGACCTCGACACGTGCATGTACACCCTCGGCGGGGGCATCGACCCCGAACGCGGCTGGGGCCAAGCCGGGGAGACCTGGAACTGCCGCGACGAGCTCGCCGCGTACGGCGTCCAGCCCGACTGGTTCGGCCTCGGCGACAAGGACCTCGCCACCCACCTCGTGCGCACCCAGATGCTGAACGCCGGCTACCGCCTCACCGACGTCACCGAGGCGCTCTGCACCCGCTGGTCCCCCGGCGTGCGCCTCCTGCCCGTCACCGACGACCGCTGCGAGACGCACGTCGTGGTGACCGACCCTCCGGCCGCGGACGGCGGGGCCGACACCGGCCGCGCGAGCGGATCCCCCACCGGCTCGCGGGCGATCCACTTCCAGGAGTGGTGGGTCCGCCACAGGGCGCAGCTGCCCGCCTCCGGCTTCGTCCAGATCGGCGCGGAGTCCGCCTCCCCGACACCCGAGGTACTGGAGGCCATCGAGACGGCCGACCTCGTCGTCGTCGCCCCCTCCAACCCCGTGGTCTCCGTCGGCGCGATCCTCGCGGTCCCCGGGATGCGCGCCGCGCTGCGCTCCACCCCCGCCCCCGTCGTGGGCGTCAGCCCGGTGATCGGCGGCGCGGTGCTGCGCGGCATGGCCGACGCGTGCCTCACCGCGATCGGCGTCGAGACCTCGGCCACCGCGGTCGCGCGCC
>NZ_JAALDU010000049.1 GCF_014145015.1 Dietzia sp. E1
AGCCGGCGCCAACCGCGCATACCCCGGCCGCCGAGACCCCGCAGGCCCCTGCTCGTCCTCGGTCTGCGCCGCGCGGGTGAACTGCGCGACCAGCACATACGCGGCCTCCAACCGCGTCGCACCAGCCCGGTTCTGCGCCAGCGTCGCCGCGCGAGCCGCCTCACTGACCGCCGCCATGTCCAACGCGCCCAGACCCTCAGGGACCGCGAACAACGTCCTCGCCGTCGTCACCAACCCCACCCCCTCGCCGAGCGCCACACCGAATAATGACCACCGCTGTCGAACTATAGTTCGATCATACCGGCGGGCCGCGGGACGCACAAGGGTTCGAATGGAGCAGATCCGCGCGCGCGCTCCGAGCAGATGCACACGTGGGCGAGCGACGACCTCGTCGTCGCCCCCGTCACGTCCCCCTGAAGAGATGCCACGGTCCCGCGCGGGCGACCCCGCGCGACGGCTACGGTGTGCGCCATTTACATAGTGTGCGCCACACACTATGGTGTGAGACATGGACGGCGAGGCAGACGCAGTACAGGGCACCCACCTCCAGGAGATCAGGCGGGGGTCCGTGGTGTTGGCGAGCCTGATCGCGTGCCGGACGCCGAAGTACGGATACGGACTGCTCACCACGCTGGCCGACGTCGGCATCGTCACCGAGGCCAACACCCTCTACCCGCTGCTGCGCCGCCTGGAGGGCCAGGGCCTGCTCACGTCGACCTGGCGTACCGACGACCCCCGGCCCCGCAAGTACTACGAGACCACCGCACTCGGCACCGAGACCGCCGAGCGGCTGCACACCGAATGGCTGGCACTGGGCGCCGGCTACGACGATCTGCGGAAGGCGGATGCGTGATGCCCCGACTCACCGATCGCTACCTCTCCGAGGTGGTCCGCCACCTCCCCGAGGGCCAGCGCGGCGACATCTCGGAGGAGATCGCCGCGACCATCGACGACATGATCGCCGCCGAGCTCGACGCCGGCACCGGCCCCGGCCCCGACGGCCGGATCGATCCCGCCACCGCCGAGCACACGGTCCTGCGTCGCCTGGGCGACCCCGCGCAGCTCGCGCGTCGGTATTCGGGCGTGCGTCAGTACCTCGTCGGGCCCGACGTCTACCCCGTCTGGTCTCGCGTGCTGCGGTGGCTCGTGCCCGTCGTCGGCACGATCGCCGCGGTGGCCGGCGGCATCCTCTACGTCTCCACGACGCCTGTCCCCCAGCTCGGCGACCTCATCGCCCAGCTCGTCACCTCCGTGTCCGCCGCCCTCCTCTGGACCTTCGCGGCGTGGACGCTCGTGGTGGTGATCATCGAGCGGACCACCCCGGAGGGCGCGAGCAACGCACTGGCGCGGACGCCGACCTGGGATCCGAACGATCTCGACCGCCCGGGCAGTGGAACCGACACGCGTGCCGACGCGATCGTCTCGCTCGTGATGCTCGCCCTCCTGTCCGGTGTGCCGTTCATCCCGTCGACGTTCCTCTACATCGGCCACCTCAACGGGGGCGAGCCGCTGATCAACCCGGACATCCCGACCGGCTGGGTCGTGAGCTACCTGGTCCTGATCGGTGTCCTCGCGCTCATCCAGGTGTGGCGCCTGGCGCGGCCGGGACGGTCGCGCGGCCGTCTGGCCCTGGAGATGGTCACCGACATCGTGTTCGGCGTGTTCCTCACCGCCCTCGTTTTGAGCCAGCAGACCGTGCTGCACCCGGACCTCGTCCCCGCGGACGGCGACGGCGGCCCGGCCACCGCCATCCGGTGGGGGCTGGTCGCGGCGATCTGGGTGATCGTGGTGTGGGACCAGGTCGAGACCCTGCGGACGTTCCGGCGGGCCGCAGACCGCTGACGTCGGCCCGGGCCGCCTACCCTCGGAGCATGAACATCCTCACGGTGCGACCCGTCGACGTGGTGATCGAACACCTGTCGTGCCCGCCCATCCCCTCGGTGGATTTGTATGTCGACGGTCGCCGGTTGCTCGACCTAGTCCTGCCCGCCGAGACGGCGGCCCGGCGATCGGCGGGGAACCCCGACGACCCGAACGAGTACCTTCCGATGGCTGTGCACGACGTTCGCGGGCCGCAGCACTATCTGGGATCCCCGGTCGACTACTGGGCGGATCCGGGCGCGACGGCCTTGCTGGGTTGCGATTGCGGCGAGTGGGCTGCCACCCCCTCACCGCCCGGGTCAACGTCGGACACCGAGACGTCGCCTGGTCGGTGTTCCGCAGCGCGACGCACGAGTGGGGTCCGCTGCCGATCGGGCCGTTCCTGTTCGACCGCGCGCAGTACGAAGCCGCATTCACCGCGATCCACTGGGGTCCGGGAACCGGCGGCTGACACTCCGCCGTCTGCGAGCGCCAGCCCCGCGGCGCGTTCGAGCGAGGCGTCGGCATCGCGAACCGAGGCCGACGAGAAGACCCCGCCTCCGGCATCTCTGCCGGTGGCGGGGCCTTCTGCACTTGTGCGCCCGAAGGGACTCGAACCCCTAACCTCTTGATCCGTAGTCAAGTGCTCTATCCATTGAGCTACGGGCGCATATTCATTTTCTTCTGTCGTGCCAGACGTCCGGTCTCCCGGGCTTCCGGCATGGCGGAGGCGAGAGGATTTGAACCTCCGGTCCCCTTTTAGGAGGACAACTCATTAGCAGTGAGTCCCATTCGGCCGCTCTGGCACGCCTCCTGGAGGCTCTGCGAGCCAACGAGGAACTACAGTACACACACGTCCCGCCGGTTCGCAAAACGGCCGGACACCGGCCCGAGAACCGCTGGTCCTACTCTGTAGGTATGGCCCCCGACGTGCGCAGTGACCTCGACGCGATCCCCGCCTACGTGCCCGGTGCGTCCGCGCCCGGCGCCGTGAAGCTCGCGTCCAACGAGACCACCGCCGGCCCGCTGCCGAGCGTGGCCGCGGCGATCGCCGACGCCGCGGCGGCGGCCAACCGGTACCCGGACATCACCTCCCGCGCACTCGTCGAGCGCCTGGCGGACTTCCTGGACGTGGGCGCCGAGAACGTCACCGCCGGCTGCGGCTCGGTGGCCCTGTGCCAGCAGCTGGTCCAGGCGGTGTGCGCCCCGGGCGACGAGGTGATCTTCGGCTGGCGCTCCTTCGAGGCGTACCCGATCATCTCCCGCATCGCCCACGCCGTGCCCGTGTCGATCCCGAACCGCGCCGACGGGTCGTTGGACCTCGACGCGATCGCGGGGGCCGTCACCGACCGGACCCGCCTGATCTTCGTCTGCACCCCCAACAACCCCACGGGGCCGGCCGTTCCGCGCGCGGAACTGCGCGCGTTCCTGGACCGTGTCCCCGAGCGGGTCACGGTGGCGCTGGACGAGGCCTATGTGGAGTACGTGAGGGGCGACGACGACGACAAGGTGGACGGTGTCGCGGAGGTGATGGCCCGTCGCAATGTGGTCTCCTTGCGCACCTTCTCCAAGGCGTACGGGCTCGCCGGCCTGCGCGTCGGCTACCTCGTCGGGCCCGTCGACCTCGTGGTGCCGGTGGCGAAGATGGTCGTACCGTTCTCCGTGAGCTCGCTGGCCCAGTCCGCGGCGATCGCCTGCCTGGAGGCCGGGGACGAACTCCGCGCACGCACCGACGCGGTCGTCGCCGAGCGCTCGCGGGTGCGCGACGCGCTGCTCGACATGGGCCACGCGGTCCCGGACACCCAGGCCAACTTCGTCTGGCTCCCGCTCGCGGAGGCCGCGTCCGACTTCGACGCACACTGCCGCGACCACCGCGTCGTCACTCGGTGCTTCGCCGGCGACGGGGTGCGAGTGACGATCGGCGACCGTGACGAGAACGACCGCTTCCTCGCCGCCGCCCGAGAATTCGTGACCGGAATGTGATGCGTCCGGCGGGGTCCCGTGACCTCGCGGCGGCACGATGGGTCGGGTTTGGATGCGACGCCCCGGTCGTCGCGCCCGTCCCGCGAGAGCCGCGGGTCACGATCCCCCAGGAGTCGGTGTGCAGCTGCGAGGTCCCCGCCGTGAGGCGAGTCCCGCAGCCCCACCCACGCCCGGGTCCCGACGCCCCGCCCTCCGGGCGCTGATCCCCCTCGCCCTCGCGCCCCTCGTGTCCGCGCTGGTCGCCGTACCGGGTGTCGACGCCCGGACCAGCGAGACCGGGCGTCCGTGGAGCCCCGCCGCCGAGACCACGACCGTGCGGGTCCTCGGGATCGGCGAGTTCTCCGGCGCGCTCTCCCGTCCCGTCGGCTTCCAGGGCGAGCTGCGGGACGGCTCCGGGAACGTCCGACCGGCCGGCGGCGGGCCCCACCTCGCCGCCACCATCGGCAAGCTCCGCGCCCAGGCCGAGAACACGCTGTTGCTCGCCACGGGCGACTCGATCGGCGGGACCGCGCCCGAGGCCGCGCTCCTGGGCGACCGTCCGACCGTCGAGTTCTTCAACCGGCTCGGCGTGGACGGGGCCGGCATCGGCCGGCGCGAGCTGGAGAAGAGCGCCGACCACATCCGCTCACTGGTCAAGCCGGGTTGCCTCACGGAGGAGGACTGTCGGGTCGACCCGCCCCTGCCGTCCTTCCGCGGTGCGGCCTTCCCGTTCCTGGCCTCTAACGTGATCCCGTCGCACGACGCGGCCCCGACGTTCCCGTTCGCCATCCACCGCGTCGGCGACGTCCGGGTGGGGGTCGTGGCGGTCACCGCGCCGTCCGAGTCCGTCCCCGAGACCACGACCCGCCTGGCGGACCCCTTCCGGGCGATCGATGAGACCGTCGAGTCGCTGCGGTTCCTCGGCGTCGAGACGATCGTCGCCCTGGTCCAGTCCGATACGGCCCACGGCAACCTCGACCCCGGCTCGTGCCCCGAGGCCCTCACCGACCTCGAACTGGTCGAGGACCTCAACCCGGCCGTCGACGCCCTCATCGTCGGCGCCTCCGGGGGCCCGGCCACGTGCCGCGTCTTCGACTCGGAGAACGACGAGCGGATCGTCGTGGCGCCGGCGTCCCACGGCCGGTCGGTCACGGTCGTCGACCTCGCCGTCGACACCGCCACCGGAGACGTGGTCCGCCCGCAGACCTCGGCGTTCAACCAGACGGTCAACCTGGATATCGAGCCCGACCCCGGGACCGAGGAACTCGTCCGCCAGGCACAGGCCGCCGCGGCGCCCGAGGCCCGCGAGGTCATCGGCACCGCCGACGAGACCATCGGCCGGGCCATGAACGCCGACGGGGAGTCCCCGCTGGCCGACCTCATCGCCGATGCGCAGCTCTCCGCCACCCGCGGCCGGGGCGCGCAGCTCGCCGTGTCCAACCCCGACTCGCTGCGCACCGATCTGCCCGCGGGCCCGCTCGACTACGCCACCCTGCACACCGTGCAGCCCTACGGCGACCGCCTGTACCTGGTCACCGTCACCGGCGAGGAACTCCGCGCCGCCTTCAACCACTTCGCCGACGACATCGGCCGCAACGGCCCTGCGGTGTCGGCCAACGTGCGCTACACCGTCGACGCCGGGCGCCCCGCGGGCGACCGGGTGACGGAGATAGAGGTCGACGACGAGCCGATCGATCCCCGGCGGGAGTACACCGTCGTGGTGAGCGAGTTCCTCTCCTCCCCGGAGTGGGGCGGCTCGGTGTTGGCCGAGCGCGGGGACCGCCGAGAGGCCGGCCTGACGGATCTCGACGCGGTGATCCGCTACGCGACCGACGAGGGCCCGCTGCGGGCGCCCGAGCCCGGCCGCGTCCGCGTGATCGACTGACACCCGAGGTCGCACACCCGATTCAGCGCACTGGGGTAGCCCTGGAGAGCGCCCGGATCAAGCCGTGGTGGCGATCGACGCGCGTCCTCGCGGTCGTGGCCGTCGTGGCGCTCGTGGCCGCGGCCGTCTTCGCCACCCTCTGGGCCACCGACGACTCGGACGAGCAGCTCGCACGGCTACAGGGGCGGCTCGACACCGAGGAGGCGGCCGAGGAGGCGGCCTCCGAGTACGCGATGGCGGTCTCCGCTGTCGACTACGAGGATCTCGACGGATGGCGCGACGCCCTCTCCGAGGGCGTGAGCGATCAGCTCGCCCCCAAGCTCGAGGCGGCCGTCGACGTGGTGGGCCCCTGGCTGACGCGGATGGAGTACACCTCCACCGCACGCCTGCTCGCCGCGGAGGTCTCGGAGACCGACGGGGACACGTTCGTCGTCCAGGTCTTCGTGGACATGACGTCCCGGAGCAAGCAGACCCCGGAGGGCGTCGCGGCGACCGCCACTTACACGGTCACCATGGACCGCGCCTCCGACTGGACGATCACCGACGTCGGCGGGGTCGGCGCGGGCCTGCCCGGAGCCGAGGGTGCCGTCGCGGAGGACGAGGCCGCGACGGGAGGGGACGAACTCCGGGCGGGCGGGCGCTGACACGCCGTGACCCGGCGTGGACGAACTCGGGGACACCCGGAACACCGAAATCCTCCGAAAATTTGTAAGATGGGCTTCACTCTCCGAACTTCCGGCCACACCTCCGCGCTTCGCTGACGTGTCCACATGGAGAAAAAGGATTTCCAGCCTTATTTACTCCTGAGGAAGCGGGCACCATGTCAGGACGAGATCCCAGCAGGCACAGACGGTCGGCCGTGCTCGGCGCGGCCCTGACGGTCGGCTCGCTGTTCCTCGCGGGATGCATGACGACGAGCGCGGCCCCCGCGGTCGAACCGACGTACGCCGGCCCGGTGCGGCTGGACGAGGTGACGGTGCAGCGCTTCGAGTACCCCACCCGCTACCCCGCTCCCGACCCGGAGCTCAACTGGGCCGACCTCTACCTCCCGGCAGGGGACCAGAAGGTCGACTCCATCCCACTGGCCGTGCTCATCCACGGTGGGGCCTGGCACAAGGAGAGCGGGGCGGGCTCGTTCGATCACCTGGCCCGCGATCTCGCCAGCCGCGGGATGGCGGTCTACAACATCGAGTACCGACACATCGGGTCGGGCGGCGGCTGGCCCATCACCTTCCGCGACGTGGCCGACGCGCTCGACCACCTCACCGAGGTCGACAGAAGGTTCCCGCAGATCACCACGGACGACGAGGTGGTGGTGGGCCACGGAGCCGGCGCACAACTCGCCGTCTGGGCCGCGACCCGACACCGGCTCGAGGACGGGGAGGTGGGTTCCAAGCCCAGCTTCCGCCCCACCCGCGCCATCTCGATCGCCGGGCCGCTGGACATGACCTACGGGGCCACCCACGGGGACGGCAGGATCGTCACCGTGCTCGGGGGCACACCCGACGAGGTGTCGAGCCGCTACGCATCGGTGGATCCCATCCAGAACATCGACACGGGGACCCCGGTGATCGCGCTGCACGGCAGGCAGGACGTCACCGTGGCGCCGGAGAACTCCCAGCGCTACGTGGACGAGGTCAATCGTCGGGGTGGCAGGGCCAAGATCGTCATGTTCGAGGACGAGGACCACACCTCGATCGTGTCGGGCAAGTCCCGCTCCTACACGCGAGTCCTCGAGATCATCCGCTACGTCTCGGCGTCCGATCTGCGCGAGACCACCGCCTGACCCGGCCCTCGAGAGCCGGGCCCTGTGCGGAAGTGGAGGGATTAACTAGATAGCACGATCTGTGCTGGTCAGAGGCTATAAACCGTAGCCCCTTGGCGCTAATGTCTGCCCCGTGTCTTATCGGGGTGGGTGCGCTGAGACAAAGCGACCCCCGTAAGCGTTCCAGCGCCTACGAGGGTCTAGACCAGAACAGGTGCATCTGTCATGGCCGTTACGCCTACTCTATCCGCCCGTCGTCGGCGGGTCCATCCCATCGCGGTTGAACTAGTCGCCGTGCTCGTCATCGCCGTCCCCGTGTGGGGGCCTGTTGTCGCTTGGGCGGTCGGAGCATGAACAACGATGTGTTCTCCCTCGCGGATGAAGCCGACCTCACCGCCTGCGACCTGAACCGGTGTGCCGATGTTCTCGCGGACGTTGATCCCGTCATGGCGGACAACCTTCGTCGTGCCGCTGAGCGCCTGCGGGCGTCGTTGAGGGCAGAGGGTCACCACGTCACCGAGGACGCATCGTGAGCGCCCTGGAGGCTCGTGCAACGGTCGTGTCCGCGTTCCTGGCGCGTACCGCCCTCGGGGTGATGCCCCGTGATCCGGCGTTGGGTCTAGCCCTCGCTTTGGCTTCCCGTGACCTCGCAGACGCTCTCGATGTTCCGACCACTGTCACCCTCGCCAATACACTAGGCGAGTCCTCTACGTCAAGTGGGCACACCACTATCGGCAGGGGGACCGCATGACCATCACGCGCCGCCCCCGTGGCCCCTTCTCGCTGACCCGCTTTTAGCCGGTAACAGCCCTCTCCTGATTTGCGCCCCATTCGTGGGTTTGCGCTACCCGCTTGTCAAAAACCGAATAGTACGCGCCACTGTGCCGCAAGTGGGAAAACAATGCGGGCACGATTAACAGTCGTGGCATCCGACCGTTAGAGGGTGACGGTCCCCGCGTGTTCACTACCTTTCACGGGGTGGTGGTCACGTTCGATCTGCGCGGGCAACTCGCTTACATAGAAGGACGGCCCGACGAGTTCAGAGGTAACAGCACTTTCTGTTGCGCACCGCGTGGAATATCCCGGCCCGTGGGAATGCGAGTAATGCCCGTATCCTGTCTATGATCGATGCCTTGGCTCCGGCTGGCTCCGACGAAACTTCGTCACGATTGTTGACCTGTACCACTAGGGTCAACTCTCTCAACCTTCCACCTAACTTCACCAACGAAACAGGGGTGGCGAGGTCACTGGATAGTGTTTCCTGCTGGGCGGTGTGGCCTGTGAGGGCCTGGGAGACGGTTCCTAGGGTCAAGTATGGGCGGGTTGGTTTGCGGCTCTCTGAGTGCTGCCCCAGTCGCCTAGTTGGTCCTCGTCCGGCTCCCACAAGTGTCGCGTTCACGACACTTTTCCCGGCAAGACACTTTAATTGGGCCGTTTGCCCCGATTTCCGGTTCTCGTCGTTCGCCGAGAGGTTGCCCTCCCTGCCGTCGCTCATCGTCAGAAGATGTCGCGTTTGCGCCACCTTTTCCCGGCAAGACACTTTAATTGGGCCGTTTGCAGCGGCATCCCAGGCGCGCAAGTAACGGGCAATGCGATGATTGCTCACGCCCGCCTTCTTGGCAAACGCGCTTATGGTAATTTTTCCATTGGATGTTCGTCCAATGCTCGTTCGCACCGATCTACGGCGGGAACTGTCTCACTCGCGACAGTTGCTCGGGCTTGACTTCGGCGCGTTCGTTCCGATGTTTATTCGCCGTTCGGCAAATTACAACACTTTGGAAGTTCGTCATTCGCCGAGGTTTCCCCTCCCCGCCGTCGCTCATCGTCGGAAACTGGTGCGTTTGCACCAGTTTTCGGGGGCCTCCCGTTCCCCGCTCCGGGCTTGACCCACTTAGCTACGCGGAAGCCGATGCCCAAACCTAATTCGCCCAACAAATGACGAAAGCCGCCCCAGTAACCCATGACGGGCTACCGGGGCGGCATTAACGCTACTGGGGTAAGAATCTGAGGGCCTAGAAAACTCCTACCTATACATTACCCCTCCGGGCCGCTGAAAACGCCCCACAGGCCAACACCGCCAACGGGAAACGGCCCTCTAGGGCTACATATTCGACCACCGCTCCTGAGCCTTCGCCATAATGTCAGCCGGACTCGGATTGTGCCTTGCATTAGCCGCACGTTGCCCACGCTCTGACGCCGACATGCCCGACGACGCCTGCCACCGGAAGCCACCCAGCAGACGATCCAGAAACGCACGCTGCGCCCGAATCTCACCCACAAGCGGATTCATCACATCCTGATTGCGCGACCCACGAACCATCAAACGCCCGTCAGCCTTCTCGGCTTCCCACGCCCGTTCCAAAACATCAATCTCATCGACCGTGGCCCTGTACAGCTCAATACGCCGACGCTCATCCGGATCAAGCGAAAGGTCAGCGACACTCCCGACCCCCAGGCGTTCCACCAAAGCCTCTTTCAACTCTTCTACAGCCCGATCACCGGGCGATTTACGTCTCCGCCCCATCTGGAACCCCTTCCAAAACCATACTGTTTCACTACACTAATAAGCATCCGCGTACCGATAAGCACCGCCTATAACACTCCCGAACGCCCTTGCGCACACCCACACAAACACGTATCGTTGCACGTCAAGCACCATTTCCGCCAAATCAGGCGACACTCCCCTAATGGACATCTCAGGTCTGAACTCCGCATCGTTGCTTTGCCCCATTGACGCCCGAGGGCGGGGGCGGGGCGGGGAGGGGCCAACCCCCCCACCCCGAACACCCATGCGAATAGGGCACCCTAACTTAGGTCAGCCTTAGTCGGTCACGCGCTCGATGCGGTCCGAGTTCTCGAACTGAGTCACGCGGTCGGCGTACGTGTCTGCCGTTGCCGGTGAGAGGCTGAACCCCTGGTACTCATCCCGTCCGAGTCGCCTAAGGGTTTCGGTGGGATTCTTGATCCAATCCGTCAGGAGTCCGCGCGTAATGTCTCGGCGTCGAATGTCTGCCTCGGGGGATCGGAGTTCCCCGCCTTCATTCCAGCGTGACGCCGGGGTGCGCTTAATGACGTTCACTGTGCCCGGATCGACAATGAGGCTGAGTGCTCGTGCTGCCTGTGCTGGCCGCTGTCCCGGTGCTGTGACTGTGCCGACGCCTGTGTAGGTGACGATGGTCCGCGCGTGGGTGTGGAACTCGGTGAGCTGCGCGCCATATCCGCCATTGATTGCGGCTTCTGCGTTAGTGGTTGGGCAATCCTGCGCCGCCTCTGTCAGGGCGTTCAGGTGTGCTTCCACAGCCTTGTACACGCTGGTGGTGTACTCGGCAACGTATGCCTTGAACTGGTGGTCAAGCTGTGCCGTGGCGCTGGAGAGAAGTCCGCCCCGGATTGCGGCCTGGGCTTGCTCTGCTCGTGCGTTGTGTGCAGCACACTGGTCAAGGATTGAGGGCCACTGGCGCGGGTTAGGCGCGGCTGCGAGTTCGTGGGCGACGTTCATGGGCTTGTATTCCATGAGTTCGGCGGCTGCGTCTCGGCGCTTGAGTGTGTCTGCTACCGGCTTGGGATAGTTGGGGCTTGTGCCGAGTGCGGTGTTTGCGGCGTTGAAAGCCTTCTCGATGCTGGTGGTGTGATTGCTCATAATGTCCCTTTCAGGGGTTAGTGACGAATGCGCTGAGAATGGCAAAGCGTCGTGTGTCGTAGTCAAGGTTTGCGGGGGCTGCTTTTGCCCCTGGGTATTGTCCCCGTGTTAATCGGACAAGCGTTCCGGTTGGGGAATGTCGGTTATTGGCGATTATCTCCCGAATAGTCTCGGGGGTCGCTTCTCCGGGATCACAGTAGGTAGCGACCTGTGCCGCTGCCACGCTTAGCCCTGAAACACGTAAGAGTCCGTGGACGTGAGCCGCCCCGGTTATGGGGTCTGCGATTCGGGCTATGTCGTGGTCGTCGGCGGTCTGTAGCCGATCCATTCGGGCTTGTAGGTGTGGCACCCATTCGGCTCGTGCTCGTGGCAGGAACGATTTCCATTCCGGTAGGTCTCCGGGTTTGGGCATGTTTTCGATCCATAGCCCCAACTCTCGATAGACCAGCTTCATGGCGTCATCTATGCGGGCCGGGTACGCGCGGTATGGTGTCACAGAGTCCCTAATAAGTCGTGCTGCGAAATCGTCTCGATAGTCTCGGTGGGGCGCTATATGGGAAGCGCCATTAAGTAGGCTCACACCGACTGACTCTTTTGCGCTTTAGCGAACATTGCGGCTTCGTCAAGGCACTCAGCGAGATTGTCGGTCTCGTCAAGACTCATTAGGTATTCGGTGCCGTTGATTGTTAGGCAGATTCCGCCCCGTGAAGGGCTTACGAACCATCTAGCCGTGGTCGTGGTGATCTTCATTTGTCCTCCAGTTGGTCTGCCAAATCGTGCAACATGTCAGCTATATCCCTCACGCGCTCATTGCCGATGACGAGCCGGTGATGATGGCCTTCTCTGCACCAGTCCAGGCGAGCGTTACCGCGCTTAGTGATTGCCCCTTCAACCTCGGTTGTGCGGTAGATGTTGCGTAGCGCGATTAGGGGTTCGTCTACGCCTGCGTCTACTGCGGATATGGCTATGGCGTTTGCGAGGGTTGCGGCTTCTGCGGGTGTGAGGATGATTGCTGCGTGTTGTCCGTTGCGGTCGCGGGTGGCGATTTCTACGTTGCCGTTTGTGGTGGCTACTCCGGTTGCGGTGATCCGGTTCATTCCCACGTCTCCAAAAGGCGACGGTTTAGGAATATGTTTAGCGCGGTTGCCTGCTCGTGAGTCAAGCGCATTTCTAGTGACTGGTATTTGCCGAAACCGATTAACCGCATTCGCCCGTTACTCACGCTGGCTTTGAAGTGTGTAACGTCTTTGATTGTGGGGCGGTTTGATTCGGTGTGTTCGGGTTCGTCAAGGTCGTTTCGTTTGCCGTCTGGGGCGAGAAATCGGAAGGGATCGTTTGACATGTTGTTGCCTCTCTGCCCCAAGAATGGGCTTGTGTGGTGTCCGTTTTCAGCCAACAGGGGTGCATGACCTCTCCAAGGGGTGCGTAAAGGCCCCCAGGTGGCTCCCTGAGGGCTTTAAATGGTGTGGCCTATAGGTGGGTTAGGGCTTGGCGTTCTAAACGCTTAGAAACGCGATTAGGGTTATCCGCGGTTGTCCAGAATGGCCCCGGCATGACCAGTCAGACCGTCCACGATGACCTCTAGATCGACTAGGAGGGTTAGGGCTTCCCGGTGCTCTGCCCGTGTGGTTCGTCCGTCCCGGTGCATCCGACGTAGGAACTCCCGAAACTCGGAAGCGATTTCGGCTATCTCGTGGGAGTCGCTGTAGACGATGGTGGGGTCAATCTCTGGGGTTCGGATTCGACTCATGCGGTGTTCCTCTCGGGAAGGGGTCGTAATGCTGCGGGGGTTTCGCTCTCGCGCGTTTACAGACTCAAGTGAGGGTGGAAGTAGGGGAAGCCTTTCTCCGCCCGTCAAAAGTGGTGTTCCGTCCCGGCCAGCCCCAACAGGAGTAGGTGCGGTTAGCGTCCACGAGTCCGACTGTTGCCGGGTCTAGGCACTTTCCGTCTCGGCGGTGCCGGTCGAATCCGGTAATGGCTGTGAAGCTCGAATGGCACACGACACAGTGACAGGTTCGGAGCTTGTCCCACCTCCGACCGCACCGGCAGGAATGGGGCATACCGGGATCAAAGTCGTTCACGATGTAACCTTTCAAAATGTGACGAACCGCCACTCGATTTCGGCGGGGGTTTGTGTGATCGGGCTAGAGAGGCCCGTATTGCTGTGTGTGTTTCGCTGTGGCGGCTTTGCAGGACTCCGGCGGGTGTTTGTATGGGTCCAGCGGTTTAGGGGCTTAGAAACAAGCACGCCAAGTAATAAGGGGTGGCCCCGCCCCAAGGGGTAAGAGGGACGGAACCACCCCGGCATAGAAGCGCAGTCAATCGCTGCGCAAGATTATGTGAACTATCCGCGAATATGCTTCTGTGCCACCATAGGGAACTCGTCACCATTCGGTGCCCTGCCCGATGACTGGCATTGAGAGAGGTAAGTCATTAGCGCCTGGGCTAACTCATCATCGGTCGGATGCCCTGACAGAGCACGCGCGGTCCTCTCCTGGGCGGGTGTCAACCACTCGGGGCGCTGATAGGTAATCGGCAACGGTTCATCCTCCACGGTGGGCGTACGTTCGGGCGACTCGGTAACAGGGGCAGGGACAGAAATGGTGTCCCCTACATCTCGCGGAGACTCCCGATACTCCCCCAGCTCGTCATCCCAGTAGTCATCCGGATACGGGAACAGCACATCATCCCTCCCTTCATCCACGGCATTGATGAAAGCGCCGAAGGTGCCATTCCAGTCACTCCGCTTCAAGTCCCCCAGTCGGCAGATGAACTCGGCAACCGCCCACTTCTTGTCAATGCCCAATCTTTCAAGCATATGGTCGTGGGTGTGATTCGGTTGCCAGTCGAGTGGCAGCGGTGTCTCTACTCTGATCCCCGGCTCCGGCGGGGGAGATATCTTTGGAGTAGTTTGGAGTAGTTGATTAGTAGTTGGTCCCTCACTTTTGAGGGGTTCCATCCCTCGGTTCTGAGGGGTTCCATCCCTCACTTCTGAGGGGTTCCCATCTTGCCCTGTATCCGAAACCGAATCCGAACCGTCAACTTCGCGGGGATTCCCCTCGGATTTGGCGGGTAAGGGCGTCCTCTTCGGCGGTGGGGGAATGATCCCCTCCGGGTTCTCAGTAGCCCCAAACGTCAACCTGAAACTGGAGACCTTGCCGAAACTACCTCCCCGGCTGGTCTGCTCCACCCACCCGGATTCCAGCGCCCTCTGTAGGTGCTTCTCCGCTGTGCTGTAGCCGGTTCCCATGATGTGCGATAACTCGTCAACTCCCATGAAGAACGTCAGGGTGGTGTTGTCGGCCCGTGCCGCAAGGGTCACCAGTGTCGCCCGAACTATTGGTTTCGGCCCCATCTTCCCTGAGAACAACAGCGCGTTTCGCCATTTGAGGATCGGCAGCTTGCCGTCAGGCTGATTCGTGGCCATGTAAAGTCTCCTGACTCATGCGGATAAGGTCGCGCAACTCGTCGTCATTGACGAGAATGTATTTCGTGGTGCCCTCCATGCCGATTTTGTGAACTCGGCGGGCGTGCCCTGCTGACCAACGTGTGTCGATGTAGGGGCGGGGCTTGGTCATGGCTTCTCCTGGTGTGTTGGTTTAGCTGGATTCGGTGCCGATGAGTCGGTCAATCTCGGCCCGGGGAATCCTGGTGACCTTCGGGGAGAGCGTTACCGCCTTGATGCGGCCCTCTCGGATCAACTCGCGGACATGAACAGTTGAAATGCGCAGGAGGTCAGCGACCTCGGGGATTGTGTACATATGGAACCTTCCGGGAACGACGAAACCCCCACGGGCGCTATGCCTGCGGGGGTCTCGTATATGGATCGGGCTACTTCGCCCTATTTTTCATCTAAAGACAGTATAGCAAACGCCACTAGATCACCCTGCGGTTCAAAAGGCCGTTTCACTTATCATATACCCTTGGTGGACACTCATTGTCGCTTCCACCTGTCTAAGCCTATCATGGGCGTCATCAAGAGTGACTGTGCGAGGATTGCCGAACCTGCCATATCCTCACACGATCAGTATAAAGCACGGGGTTAACAAGTCTTGTCGCTCCCCTGCCCTAAACCCTTCTCCCTTTCGATTCTACGGCATACCGAAACAGGATCGACCTCGGGAAACTATTCGATTGTCACGTAACTCAGGCTGCGCGTTTGCGCGCCCTCTTAGCCGGGGCTTTCTTTGCCGGTGCCTTCGCCACTGGGACTAGAACCGCCCCATGCGTTAGCCCGACCCACTTCGAGGCCAGCTTCTCCCGTGCCGGATATATCTCCGGGGGAACCTCGCATAAGTGCAGAGGGTCTAAACCCTGTGACACAGCTTCACCCTGTTCCAGCTCACACTGTTCCGGCCACCGTGTTCCGATTTCACTCCGGAATCTCATCCCGGTCCCGAACGTTTGCATTAGCGCCTCCACTGTAGCGATTTAAGGGGTCCAACCAGCCCTACCCATACTTGGGCATAGGAAAAGGCTCAAAGTCGCTTAGAAAGCGATCTAGGCACCAATACGGGGCTTCTGGGCGTCTCGTACGGTGCGGCCCGACACATTGAACAAGTCACCGGCCTCATCAACCGATTCCTTGCGCCGTCCCGTGTCGGGCGAAACCTCCGGCAAAATTTCCGCAGATTCCCGTTGAGGCAAACTTTCCTCAACGGTGTCCCCGGCCCTCGTAATGGGCAATGTGCCCATTAGACTCCGACTTAGTACTTCATCAGGGGAGGACATTTGTCCCCCCCCCCC
>NZ_JAALDU010000508.1 GCF_014145015.1 Dietzia sp. E1
GGCCGGGTCGGGCCACGCCGGTACGGGGACCCCACGGGGACTGCCGCGCTGCTAGCGTGACGGGTTCACCCTGCTGACCGAGGAGTTCCGCCGTGCTCTTGACTACCCGTGCGCGGCGAAGGTTCAGCCTCGCGGTCATCATCGCTGCCGCGTCGACCGCTCTCGGTATCGCCTCCGCCGGCGCCGCCCCGGCAGGCACCGCCCCGGCCGGCGCCGAACCCGGTGCTCCTGCTCCCAACCGCGGCCTGCCCGAGACGGGCTCCGACGTGCTGGGCCCGGCCGACCCGGCGTTCTGGAACGCGGCCGTCCCCGGCACCCGGATCCTGACCCCGGTCGATCCCCGAGACGAGGTGATCTGCCTGACGGGCTTCGTGCCGACACTCAACTGCTGGACCAAGGAGAGGGAGGTGCTCACTGCGACGATGCGCCCACTCGCGCACGTCGACGTCCCGGTGATCGGTGGTCCGCCGCTGCGCATCTGGGTGGACCTGCCACGGTGGGGCGACGGCTCCACGGGAGAAGAGCCCATCAGCGAGTGGACCACCGACGCGATCCTCTGGTGGCTCTACGGGCATTCGCCGTCATAAGCGGGCGCAGCAGCGCCCTCCCCTCATCGCGCGGTCACACCTTCTCACGTTCTCCCAGGTTAGCGGTGGCGGCAGTGCGCATTTTCGACCACTCGGCGGGACGCCACGCGGCGGGATGCGATCCTCTGGTGGCTTTTCAGGCGCATGCCGTCGTAGCGCGCGACGGTCACTCCACTGGGGGCGGGGGCGGGAGTCTCAGCCGGTCCGCTGCCGCCCGGCCAGCTTGTGCCGGTCGAGTTCGGTCATCCCGCCCCAGACGCCGTAGAGCTCGCCCGCCTCGATCGCGAACTTGCGGCACGTTTCGAGGACCGGGCAGCGGGCGCAGATCTCCTTGGCCGCCTTCTCCTTGCGACGGCGCACGCCCTTCGGCTCGTCCTCGGCACTGTAGAAGAGATCGGGGTCGCCGACGCACGCTCCGTCGTCCCTCCAGGCCCAGAACTCCGATGTGGGTTTCAGATTCCTGAACCGTGGCACTCGTGCTCCTGTCGCGGATGGCGGAAGATCAACGTCGAATTGTCTCCGAGTCCACCCGGGCGCGCTTCACCCTTAGGGGTGTATCAGCAGGGCGTGGCCGTTCAGATCCCGTTGCTAGGATCTGCGGATGCCGATCAAGGTCACAGTGGTCAATGACTACCTCGTCGTCGTCGCCGGCGTCAACGCCTTTCTCGCCCCCTACTCCGACCGGATCGAGATGGTGGAGAAGGACCTGGTCTCCAGCGGATCGGCCACCGTGGACGTGGCCCTATACGACTCCTTCGCCTCATCCCTGGGCAAGGACGACCGCCTCGAGAACCTCCTGCAGGATCCGACCATCGCGGCGGTCGCCGTCTACTCGTTCACCTCGGACCCGGCCGCGGTGCGCGACAGCCTCGACGCGGGCGCTCACGGGTTCCTGTCCAAGTCCCTGACCGCTCCCGAGCTGGTGAGTGGCATCGAGCAGATCGCCGCCGGCAAGCGCGTCACCCTGACGGGAGCGGGCCTGCCGATCATGGGTCCCGACAAGTGGCCCGCCAAGGAGGCCGGCCTCTCACACCGAGAAGCCGAGGTGGTCAGCCTGATCGTGCAGGGGCTGTCCAACGAGCAGATCGCCGAGCAGTGCTACCTCTCGCTCAACACGGTGAAAACCTACGTGCGCTCGGCGTACCGGAAGATGGACGTGGCCACGCGCGCGCAGGCGGTCGCGTGGGGCATCGAGAACGGCCTCAAGCCCGACCGGTAGGCCGCGGCACGACGTTCTGCGGCGGGTCAGCCGAGGTCCGTTCAGCGGAGGCGATGCGGTCAGCTCCGGGCCTGGCCGGGGCAGCCGTTCCCTGCGGCTTCGCGTGGGTCGCCGGCGAGTCCGGGATGGTCGCGGCCGTACGTCGTCACCTGCTCGACCGCGGCCAGGAACCCGACCGCGTCCAGTTCACCGGTTACTGGCGCCTCGGCGGGCCCCTCTAAGCCTGATGGTTCCGCCTCAGCGGCGCCCGCTTTCCAGGCCCGTCGCGGGCAGCGAGACGAATCCGCGGGTGAACGGGGAGAGCGCGCGCACGGCCGCGTCGGCGTCCACCCCGGCGTGCGGATGGGCGGCGTAGAGCTCCTCCACCGCAATCCGCGCCTGCAGCCGACCGGTGGCCGCGGCCGCGCGCTTCGTTGCGTACGCGGCGATCTCCAAAGCGGACTAGACTCCACTTTATACACCGCTGCCGATCCCACCGCATGGCAGCCGGCCACGCCCCCCATACGGGCGGGTCGCGTCCCGGCACATCAGAACCAGTCGAGCGGCGTGCCGTAGAGCCGGTCG
>NZ_JAALDU010000509.1 GCF_014145015.1 Dietzia sp. E1
GGCGATCCGCGGTCGGGCGCGCTGCCGTCGGATGAGTGCTCATGACGCCATCCTCTCGCATCCTGCCCCTGTCAGGGGACCGGCGTGACCGGCATCGAGGGCGCCTCCGTTCCTCGACCGGTTCCGGCAGCAGAGTCGGGAGGTCACCGTGCCGCGCAGCACCGCCGGGCAGGTGGCGTCGTCGGCCCGCTCGGCCGGCTCGGCACTGGCGACGCTGGACGGGGACGAGGCCCTCGTCGTCGTCTATCTCGACCGCCACACCGTGGGCGCCGACGACATCCCACACGTGCTCCGGACCGTGGTCGAGGTCGGACTGGTCCGCGACGACGACCGGTGGCTGGTCGCCGAGTTCACGCCCCGGTGACCAGCCGGCGATCGTCGGGCGGGTTACCCGAGCGGATACTCCCGGCTGACGCCGACACCCTCGACGCGGGCGACCAACGAGGCGGCGCCGTCCCAGGTGCTCGCCGCGACCGAGGCCGACGCACCGACGGGGATCGTCACCGGCCCGGGGGTCCGGACGAGGTAGTCACGCTCGACGTCCCGACGCAGGACGACGATCTCCGCCGACCCGTCCGGGCCCTCGCCGTCGAGGGCGAACACGAAATCCCCGTCGAGCTGCCGCTTCACAGAGGCCCCTGTACCGGGTGCCAGCGACAGACCTCGGGCCACACCTTCCACCGACCAGTCCGCCTGCTCTTCCGCGATGGCCAGCACCGGCTCCAGCTGAGCGGAGCTCCGGAGGCCGAGCTGGCGCTGGTCCGCCGAGACCGAGACGGTCGCCGAGTCACCGGAGCCCAGCGAGATGCCGTCGACCTCGTTCGTCCAGCCGTCACCGAAGAGGGTGACATCCCAGACGGCCGCCGGCCCGGAGCCCGCGTTGTCCATCGTGATGTCGAACGCGGCGTCCTCGGGGACCACGGCCGCGAAACTGTCCATGGTGCTGATGAACTCGAGCGGTTTCAGACCCGGGACGGGCCCGCCGGCCGGAGTCGTCAGGCGGATGGCGGGCTCGTCCGAGCTCTCGTGGCCCGTTCCCGGCGCCCGCTTGACCAGCACCGTGACGGACTCGTCACCGGCATCGGCACAGACGGGACACTCGTGGATCTGCGTGGTCGCCCGCAGCGGAGTGAGGTGGAGTCGGTTGGCCCGCGATCCGATGTACAGGTAGGCGGGCTCGGACGGGTTGGTGGCGGTGGTGTAATACCACGAGTCGGTGACAGGATCCGTGACGAAGATCTTCTCCACACCGGGGAAGTTGTTGTCATAGACGACGATTCCGACCCGCCCCGCCCCCAGGTCGCGCAGGGCGATAGGGGTGACGGCGTGGCCGCCCGCACCGTCGGCGTCGAAGAACGAGAGGATGAAGTTGTCGCCGCGAGCCCACGCCGACATCAGCTTCCGCACCGTCTGGGCGACCGAGTTCCGTGTGGTCGCGGTACTGCTGGGACTCGAGATCTGGGCTGCCCAGTAGCGGGAGATCAAGCGGTCGAGCGCGTCGGAGGGCTGGGCCTCGAACACGGTCTGACCGGGCGGCAGGTAGTCGGCCTTGTCGAGACCACCGGTATGGAAGAGCCCCGCCAGAGCGGCCATCCCGTAGCAATGGCCACCGGCGGCCATCTCGTTCGCCGCCGATTCGAGCGCGGCACCTGGAGCGCTCAGCACACACTCGCCGTTGACGATTCGCGCGCAGATGTCGTCGCCGAACAGTGACTGCATGGCCGCGGGGGTCAGGCTGCGCCGGTGCTCGTCGCTCCCGGGGCCCCAGTTGTCGAAGGAGAAACCGTCACGCGTCACGTCGAAGCCGCTGGAGGCGATCAGCCTTCCGCTGCCGGGATCGACCGGATCATAGTTCGGCTCTGCGGTAAGCGATTCTGAACCTGAGGAAAGAGAGGCGCTGCCGGACGCCAGCGAGCCTCCCGAGAGGATCGTCGGAGGCGACGCCCCGGCGGCCGCCGGGGACGCGGTCAGGAGCAGTAGGACCAGTATCGATAGGTACCGCGCGAGCATGTCGCCTCCCGGTGGTCGCGGACGCGAGGGGGACGTCCGCTGGAGAGGATGACGATACGCGGGACTTCAGCAATTCTCAGAATTACGGCGGCGAGAGAAGGCCCCCGACGTCGACCGGCCGTGCGCTTCCCGCCCGCGTGGCCGAACCATACCCGAGGGTATTGTCATGCGGGTGGCATAGGACATGTCTGCTCTGGGCGGATCGCGCGCGGGCGAATGCCGCAGCGACCTCTCGCACGCCTCGGCGGCGCCTGCCCCCACAGCCGCACGCCGCCATGGCGTCTCGCACGCCCCGGGGCGGGGGCGAGACGCCATCGCGAGGAGCGGCTGCGGGCTGGGCGGACATGCCCACGGGCGAGACGCCATCGTGGGGCGCGGCTGTGGGCGTGGGCAGGGGCAGGGCCCGGCGTCGGGCCAAGCGACCAAGTCCGGAAATACGGGAAGGCCCCGCGCCGGGGATTCCGGTCGCGGGGCCTTCAGCCGAGCTGGCTAGCTCACTCCGAGTCGGTGCCGGCCTCGAGGAGCTTCGAGATCGCCTGCGTGTCGACCGGGATGCCGGGGCCGGTCGTGGTGGAGATGGTGATCTTCTGCAGGTAGCGGCCCTTGGAGGAGGACGGCTTGAGGCGCATGACCTCGTCGATCGCGGCCTGGTAGTTCTCCGTGAGCTGCTCCGGCGTGAAGGATGCCTTGCCCACGATGAAGTGCAGGTTGTTGGCCTTGTCGGTGCGGAAGGTGATCTTGCCGCCCTTGATGTCGTTGACGGCCTTGGTCACGTCCATGGTGACGGTGCCCGTCTTGGGGTTGGGCATGAGACCACGCGGGCCGAGAACGCGGGCCACACGGCCGACCTTGGCCATCTGGTCCGGGGTGGCGATCGCTGCGTCGAAGTCGAGCCAGCCGCCCTGGATGCGCTCGATGAGGTCGTCGGAGCCGACGGCGTCGGCGCCGGCGGCCTCGGCCTCGGTGGCCTTCTCGCCCGCGGCGAAGACGATCACGCGGGAGGTCTTACCGGTACCGTGCGGAAGGTTCACGGTGCCACGGACCATCTGGTCCGCCTTGCGGGAGTCGACGCCAAGTCGCATGGCGACCTCGACGGTGGCATCCATCTTCGTCGAGGAGGTGTCCTTGGCCAGGGCCATGGCTTCCAGAGGCGAGTACAGCTTGGTGCGGTCGACCTTTTCAGCGGCGGCCTTGTAGGCCTTGCTGTTCTTGCTCATGTCTCATCCATTCCTGCCGCGTCACTCACGCGGCGGTCGGGTGTGGTTCGGGCCTGAGCTGCCCTCCCACGCAGTGCTTGGGGGGGGGG
>NZ_JAALDU010000510.1 GCF_014145015.1 Dietzia sp. E1
GATGAGGATGATGCAGACCGAGGACAGGGTGGCGAAGATCGCGGAGTTGCCCACGTTGACCAGCAGGATGGCCATGCAGGCCAGGCCGATCAGCACGGACGGCACGACCGGGGCCCCGGTGCGCGGGTGGACGCGCGAGAGGGCCGGCGAGAACGGCAGCCTGCCGTCGCGGGCCATGGAGAACACGAGCCGGGACGACGCGGTCTGGATGGCGAGCGTGCAGATGAGGATCGCCACCACGACGTCGGCCAGCAGGACCTTGCCCCAGAAGTTGCCGAGCACCGAGTTGAGCACGTACGGCAACCCCTCGGTGGCCAGGCGCCCGTCGGTCAGACTGGGCGCGGCCATCAGGGCGCCGAGGATCATGAGCCCGCCGCCGATCGCCGACGCGGTGAGCGCCATCCGGATGGTCCGGGGCGCGATGCGGCGCGGGTTGACGGTCTCCTCCGCGAGTTCGCCGGCCGAGCCGAAGCCCACCATGACGTAGGCCGCCATGAGCCCGGAGATGATCCACGACCAGATGTACCCGGGCTGCTCCGCCAGGCCCGCGGTGTCGAAGACGACCTGCGGCCCGCGGACGGCGTGGGTGAACAGCGCCAGGACGACGGCGGCGACGCCGACGATCTCGCACGTCACGCCGATGTTGTTGACGTACGACATCCACCTGACGCCGACGAGGTTGATCACCGTGGTGATCACCAGCAGCACCGACCCCAGCAGCACGGCGTTGGCGGCCCCCGAGGGCGAGGTGAGGGCGGGGTCGTCGCCGATGATCTGGAAGCCGGACCAGATGCTCGGCAGCACGACCTGCAGGGCGATCGCCGCGGCGGACGCGGTGACGATCTGGGCGAGGATCATGAACCAGCCGCCGAACCAGCCCACGATCTCCCCGCCCATCCGGCGCGACCACTGGTAGATCGCGCCCGAGAGCGGGTACCGCGCGGCGAGCTCGGCAAAGCACAGGGCCACCAGGAACTGGCCGGCGAACACGATCGGCCACGTCCAGAAGAACGCCGGGCCGCCGAAGCCGAACCCCAGGCCGAACAGCTGGAAGATGGTGGTGAGGATGGAGACGAACGAGAACCCGGCCGCGAACGAGGCGAACGTCCCGAGGCTGCGGTGGAGCTGCTGTTCGTAGCCGAAGTCCGCGAGGTCGTCGTGGTCGCCCCGGCACTGCGGAGCCGGGGCGGTGAGTCCGGTCGGATCGCTCATGTGGCGGATCTCCTCTCGGGGCGGGGGCGGTGCGACGGGCGGGTCGGTGCGACCCGGGATGCGGCGGCGCCGTTTCCTGTCAGGCGATAGTTTTCTCGGCGCGCATGACACCCGGGTTGCGCGATGTTTCGTTCCCATTAA
>NZ_JAALDU010000511.1 GCF_014145015.1 Dietzia sp. E1
AGTCGATGCGTGGCACGCTCGCCGCGACCGCCGCCGACTCGGGCCGGGAC
The DNA here is from genome assembly GCF_014145015.1 of Dietzia sp. E1. Lineage (GTDB taxonomy): Bacteria > Actinomycetota > Actinomycetes > Mycobacteriales > Mycobacteriaceae > Dietzia > Dietzia cinnamea_A. Next base: position 51 of record NZ_JAALDU010000511.1, read on the forward strand.
GGCTGGCTGATCCCGCTGGGGCTGCCGACGGTCCAGCCGATCACCGCCTGGCTCGACGACGCGGGCCTGCGCCGCCGCGTGTCGGAGGCCTCGCTGGGCCGGGGCGCGACCTCGGGTCACGACAACACCCCGATCGTGCTGGAGATGGTGCGCCTGCGCGCCGAGCGCGCCCGCCTGCTCGGGCTGGGGTCCCACGCCGAACACGTCCTCGCCGTGGAGACGGCCGGGACCCCGGAGGCGGCCCGCGGTCTACTGCTCGACGTGGTCGACGCCGCGGTGACCAACGCCCGCAACGAGGCCAAGGACCTGCTCGGTGGCGAGGAGCGCGAACTGCACCCCGCCGACTGGGCGTGGGAGTCCGAGCGGCTGCGGGCCGAGAGGTTCCGGGTGGACGACGCGACCGTCCGTCCGTACTTCGAGCTCGAGCGGGTGCTGCACGACGGGGTGATGCACGCTGCGTCGGAGTTGTACGGCCTGCGCTTCGCCGAGCGCACCGATCTCGCCGGATACCTGCCCGATGTCCGCGTGATCGAGGTGTTCGACGACGAGCGCTCGGAGCCGGATGCAGGCGTCGGCCTGCTGTTGTTGGACTACTACGCCCGTCCGACCAAGCGCGGCGGGGCGTGGATGAGTTCGTTCCGGGACCAGTCCCGGCTCCTGGACTCCAGCCCGGTGGTCGTCAACGTCATGAACCTCGCCCGTCCCGCGGCGGGGCAGCCCACGCTGCTCACCATGGACGAGGTCACGACGATGTTCCACGAGTTCGGTCACGCCCTGCACGGACTGTTGTCGGACGTGGAGTACCCGGTGTTCTCGGGCACCTCGGTCCCGCGCGACTTCGTCGAGTTCCCGTCCCAGGTCAACGAGATGTGGGCGCGCCGGCCGGAGATGCTCGCCCGCTACGCGCGGCACGTCGAGACGGGGGAGCCGATCGGTGAAGAACTGGTGGAGCGGATGCGGGAGGCCGAGCGCTTCGGCGAAGGCCAGGCCACCGTGGAGTACCTCGCCGCCGCCCTGATCGACCTCGAGTGGCACTCGCTCACCCCGGAGGAGGCGGAGGCCGTCACCGACGTCGACGAGTTCGAGGCCCGTGTGCTGGCCGACGCCGGCCTCGACGTACCGGGCATCGAGCCGCGGTACCGGTCGCGGTACTTCCAGCACATCTTCGCCGGCGGGTACTCGGCCGCCTATTACTCGTACTTCTGGGCCGAGGTGCTCGACGCCGACGCCGCCGAGTGGTTCGTGGAGCGCGGTGGTCTGAAGCGGGACTCGGGGGACCGGATGCGGCGCGAGGTCCTCTCGCGGGGCGGCGCGATCGATTTCCTCGACGCCTACCGACGGATGCGCGGGTCCGAGCCGAACACGACGGCCCTGCTTCGCCGACGCGGGCTCGACTCCTCGGTGGTGGGAGGTCGCCGCGCCGCCGCCACCGGGCGGCCGTAGGATCCCTGCGTGACCGCGCTCCTGCAGTTCTGGGACAGGGCCGAGCTCTGGCTCGCCACCCTGCCGTTCCCCCTGCAGGTCGCGATCATGCTCGCGCTGGGGGTCCCGCTGTTCCTCCTCGTCGCCGTGGCGGTGGAGTGGATCGCGGATCTGCTCGTCCAGAGGTTCCGCGCGCTCGTCGCGCCGCGGACCGCCGAGACCGGGAAGGAGGTCCGCTGATGCCCCGGTCGCGTGTGACACTCGCCCTCGTCCTGCTGATCGCGTTCGTCGTGATCGCATGGGTCCTCGTCGAGGTCCTGTAGACCCCGTTCACATTCGCTGCACGGAACCGTTCGCAACGCGACCCGTGGGCCGAAACCCGGACGTACACTCCCTCCATGCAGCGCTTGAGTGGGCTCGACGCCAGCTTTCTCTACTTCGAGACCAGGTCCCAGCTCCTGCACGTGTGCGGGCTCATCGTGCTGGATGTATCCGAGATGCCGGACGGGTACTCGTTCGGGGCGCTGCGGGACGAACTCTCCCGCCGGATCACCGCGATGCCCCCGTTCCGCCGTAAGCTGCACGACTCGCTGCTCAACGTGGACCATCCGGTCTGGGTGGAGGACGAGGACTTCGATATCGACCACCACCTGCACCGCGTCGGTATCCCCGGCCCCGGCGGGGATCACGAACTCGCGGAGCTGTGCGCCCACCTCGCCGGCCAGCCGATCGACCGGTCGATGCCGCTGTGGCAGATGTACGTCATCGAGGGCCTGCGGGACGGTCGGGTCGCCGTGTTCGCGAAGATGCACCACTCCACCGTGGACGGCGTCACGGGAGCCAACATGCTCTCGCAGCTGTGCACGTTGACGCCCGAGGACCCGGACCTCGACGAGGAGCTGGTCGGCCAGAGCGCCGGTGGCTCCGGAGCGCTGGAGCTCGCCGTCGGCGGGGCGCTCTCCCGCCTGGCCACGCCGTGGCGGCTCGCCTCGTTGCTGCCGGGCACGCTCGGCGTGTTGCCGTCGTGGATCAATCGTGCCCGCAAGGGGTTGGCCATGCCCGCGCCGTTCACGGCCCCGCGCACCCCGTTCAACCGCACCATCACCGGTCACCGGTCCATCTCCTTCGCCAGCGTGGACCTCGAGGACGTCAAGCGCGTGAAGAACGCCTTCGGCACGACGGTCAACGACGTGGTGCTGGCCGTGTGCTCCACCGCCCTGCGCAAGTACCTCGACGATCTGGACGCCCTGCCGCGCAAGCCGCTCATCGCGATGGTGCCGATGTCCGTGCACGCCGCGGAGTCGCGGCCCGGCACCAACCGGGTGTCGGGGATGTTCATGTCCCTGGCCACGGATATCGACGACCCTGTCGGGAGGCTCGAGGCGATCCGCGACGCGAACACCGTGGCCAAGGACCACACCGACGCCCTGGACGCCAACCTGCTCACGGACTGGGCGCAGTTCGCCGCGCCGTCGGTGTTCGGGTCCGCGGTGCGTATGTACTCGCGGCTACGACTCTCCGAGCGTCACCCGGTCGTGCACAACCTGGTGGTCTCGAACGTGCCCGGCCCCAATTTCCCGCTGTACTTCCTGGGCGCGAAGATCGAGAAGATGATGCCTATGGGCCCGGTGTTCCACGGCGCCGGCCTGAACTGCACTGTGATGTCGCTGGACGGACGCCTCCACTTCGGGTTCATCGGGTGCAAGGACCTCGTGCCGGATCCGTGGCCGCTCGCGGACGCGGTCGAGGACGCGCTGGCGGAGTTGGTCGCCGCGGCGGACGAGCGCGACGGCGGTGGCGATCCGGCGGGCCCGGCCGGGGCCGAGGTCGCCGTACGGGA
>NZ_JAALDU010000512.1 GCF_014145015.1 Dietzia sp. E1
GCCGGCGCGCTGCGGCCGACCTGCGCCGCTCCGACGAGCGGGTCCGTCACTCCGACCCGGCCGTGCGCGCGCGCCTGCGGCGCCGCCGTCGGCGGACCAACCGGATCTACGCCGGGCTCGGCATCGCGTTGGTCGTGCTGCTGCTCGGCTACATCGCGCTGTATTTCCTGCCGGTGTTCGCCGTCCGTGAGGTGAGCGTCGAGGGCACCCGGACGATCCCCGGGGAGGTCGTCACCGAGCGCGCGGCCGTCGCACCGGGCACGCCGCTGCTCCAGGTCGACACCCACGCGGTCGCCCGGCATGTGGCGGGCATCCCGCGTGTGGACCAGGTGACGGTCAAGCGGGACTACCCGTCGGGGTTGCGTATCGAACTCGTCGAGCGCACCGCTCTCGTGGTGGTGGAGGTCGACGGCGAGCAGCATCTCGTGGACGCCCAGGGCATCGACTTCGGCCCGGGGGAGGTCCCGCCCGGGACGCCGGTGCTCACGGTGGGGGAGGACGCCCGCGACGAGCTGCCGGCGGTCGTGCGCGACCTGGCGACGGTCTTCGCCGAGGTGCGGGGCACGGCCGGTCAGGAGATCACCGCCGTGGAGGTCGACACCCGTGCGTCGATTGTGCTCACCCTCGCCGACGGGCGGATCGTCGAGTGGGGAGCGGCCGGCCGCGACCGGGAGAAGGCCGTGGCGTTGCAGATGGTGCTCGAGCAGCCGGGGCAGACCTGGAACGTGTCCAACCCGGCCCTGCCGACGTCCCGCTAGCCCCCGGTCGGCGCCGCGTCCGGGCCCCGGTGGAGCACGCTCGACAACCCGGTACGCACGACACGCCCGCGAGCCTCGTGGACGCGCGGGGCCGGTAGCCCTACCGTGGTGTTCCGACGGCCGAAACCACCTCTGACCAGCAAGTTTAACCCTCAACTAGAGGGTGAGACTTCAGGGTTCATGGAACGTTTCGTCGAGACAGCACGCAACCGAGCACGACACCCCCATAGGAAGGCCGGGCCTCGATGAGCTCACCTCACAACTACCTCGCAGTCATCAAGGTCGTCGGCATCGGCGGCGGCGGCGTGAACGCGGTCAACCGGATGATCGACGAGGGGCTCAAGGGCGTCGAGTTCATCGCCGTGAACACCGACGCGCAGGCCCTCCTCATGTCCGACGCCGACGTCAAGCTCGACGTGGGCCGCGAGCTCACCCGCGGGCTCGGCGCGGGCGCCGACCCCGAGGTGGGCCGTAAGGCCGCCGAGGACCACAAGGACGAGATCGAGGAGGTGCTCAAGGGCGCCGACATGGTCTTCGTCACCGCCGGCGAGGGCGGCGGCACCGGCACCGGCGGCGCGCCCGTCGTGGCGGCCATCGCCCGCAAGCTCGGCGCTCTCACCGTGGGCGTGGTCACGCGCCCGTTCTCGTTCGAGGGCAAGCGCCGCGGCGGACAGGCCGACGCCGGCATCGACGCCCTGCGTGAGGCCTGCGACACGCTCATCGTGATCCCGAACGACCGCCTCCTGCAGCTGGGCGACGCGGGGGTGTCGATGATGGAGGCGTTCAAGACCGCCGACGAGGTGCTGCTCAACGGCGTGCAGGGCATCACCGACCTCATCACCACGCCCGGCGTCATCAACGTCGACTTCGCCGACGTCAAGGGCGTCATGTCCGGCGCCGGCAGCGCGCTCATGGGCATCGGCTCATCCCGCGGGGAGGGCCGCGCGTTCAAGGCCGCCGAGGCCGCCATCAACTCGCCGCTGCTCGAGACCACGATGGAGGGCGCCAAGGGCGTGCTCATGTCCATCGCCGGTGGCAGCGACCTGGGCCTGTTCGAGATCAACGAGGCCGCCTCCCTCGTGCAGGAGGAAGCTCACCCCGACGCCAACATCATCTTCGGCACGGTCGTCGACGACTCCCTCGGCGACGAGGTCCGCGTGACCGTCATCGCCGCCGGGTTCGAGGGTGGGTCCCGTCCGGTCACCGCCGGCGCGGCCCAGCCTCGCCGCGGCCGCCACCACCTCGACGACGACGAGTCGGTCCCCGGCGCCTCCGGCGACACCGGCGGGGCCTCGGAGCTCGGATCGACTCCCCTCGGCGGTCGCGGTCGCGAGGAGTCGGCCTACCCGGGCTCCGGCGGGTCGTCCGCGAGCTCGACGGGCTCGTCCTCGTCGTCGTCCCGTCGCCGCGACGAGGACGACGACATCGACGTCCCGCCCTTCATGCGGCACTGACGCGGCGCCCCGTGACGCCCAACGGCACGGGGCGCGTCCGCCGGGTGGTCACCGACCGCCGCGGCGGCGCGTCGACCGGAGACTTCGACTCGTTCAACCTCGGCGACCACGTCGGTGACGCCCCCGCCGCCGTGGCCGCCAACCGCGCGCGGCTGGCCCGCCGACTCGGCCTGCCCGCGACGGACATCGTGTGGATGGACCAGGTCCACGGCACCCGGATCGCCCGCGACTGGGCGCTCAACGAGGTCAGCATCGAG
>NZ_JAALDU010000513.1 GCF_014145015.1 Dietzia sp. E1
CGGCCGCGAGGCCGAGTGCGACGATCTCCGCGCCGTCCGGCACGCCCCTGACCGCCGCCCGTAGAACCGCACCCACCTCCCGCAGCTCGGCGGCCGCAGACGCACCCGAGCCCACCGAGCCCATGGCCGCGAGAATCCGCTCGGCGACCGCGGTGAGCAGCGCCTGCTTGGACGGCACGTGCCAGTACAGCGCGCTCGGCTGGACGCCCAACCGCGTCGCCAACGTGCGCATCGACATCCCGGGCAGCCCGGACTCGCGGAGCAGGTCGAGCGCGGTGTCGACGACCGTTGTCGTTGTCAGGGCCACGATCGACGATCCTACCGCGCGACCCCGATCCTCCTGAACGCTGTACAAGACTAAGACGCTCGGCTAGCTTGAACACCGTTCAATGAACGGCGTTCAGGAGGAAGCCATGCCCGTCACCACCCCCCGCTGGCACGAGCTCGCGGACCACGTCCTCGCCGGCGGAGTCGTCACCGCGGCGGACGCCCTGGCAGTCCTCGACTCGCCGGACTCCGAGCTCATGGAGGTCGTGGCCGCGGCGTCCCGGCTGCGGTTCGAGCACTTCGGCAACAAGGTCAAGGTCAACTACCTGGTCAACCTCAAGTCCGGCCTGTGCCCGGAGGACTGCTTCTACTGCTCGCAGCGTCTCAACTCCACGGCCGGCATCCTGCGCTACACCTGGCTCAACACCGAGGAGGCCGTCACCGCGGCCAAGGCGGGCATCGCGGCCGGCGCCTCGCGCGTGTGCCTGGTCGCCAGCGGCACCGGCCCCAGCAATCGCGAGGTCGGCAAGGTCTCCGACATCATCGAGGCCATCAAGTCCGACACCCCGGGCGTCGAGGTGTGCGCCTGCCTGGGCGCCCTGAAGGACGGCCAGGCGGAGAAGCTGTGCGCGAGCGGCGCCGACGCCTACAACCACAACCTCAACACGGCCGAGAGCCATTACGAGGACATCTGCACCACCCACACCTACGCCGACCGCGAGCACACCGTCGCCCAGGCCCACGGCGCCGGACTCTCGGCGTGCTCGGGCTTCATCGCGGGCATGGGTGAGACGCACGACCAGCTCGTCGAGCTCGCCTTCGACCTGCGCGCCAAGGACGTCGACTCGATCCCGGTCAACTTCCTGCTGCCCTTCGACGGCACCCCGCTCGAGGGCGTGGACACCCTCAACCCGCGCGACTGCCTGCG
>NZ_JAALDU010000514.1 GCF_014145015.1 Dietzia sp. E1
ACGCGCACGGCCCACGCACCGGCGGCGGCCGAGAGCGTGGTGATCGCCGCCGTCGCCGGGTCCCGGCCCGCCACCGCGCGGGGCCGCCCGTCGGGCTCCGGCAGGAGGGAGCCGAGGAAGCGCTTGCGGGAGGCGGCCACGAGAACCGGGAACCCGAGATCGACGAGCCGGTCGAGCCCGTGCAGCAGGGACCAGTTGTCCTCCCCGTTCTTGGCGAAGCCCAGCCCGGGGTCGAGGACGATGTCCGCGGCGTCGATCCCCGCCGCGAGGGCGGCGTCGGCCCTGCGTGCCAGGTGGTCCCGCACCGCGCCCACGACGTCGTCGCCGTAGTCGGCACGGCCACCGGCACCGGCCCGGTACTCGTCCGGGGACACCCAGTGCATGAGGATGACCGATCCCCGGTACTCGGCGACGACCCGGAGCATGTCGGGATCGGCGAGCCCGCCGGAGACGTCATTGATGATCGCCGCGCCCTCCTCCATCGCGCGGGCGGCGACCCGGGAACGCATGGTGTCCACCGAGACCGGCGCGAACCCGGAGACCTCGCGCACCAGCGGCACGACGCGCTGTTCCTCGTCGGACTCCTCGACCCGCAGCGCGCCGGGGCGGGTGGACTCGCCGCCGATGTCGATGAGGTCCGCGCCCTCGGAGACCATCCGCCGGGCGTGCGAGACCGCGTCGTCGAACGCCAGATGCCGTCCACCGTCGGAGAAGGAATCCGCGGTGACATTGAGGACCCCCATCACCGCGCAGTGCTCGGGGCGGGGCAGCCGACCGGGCGTGCTCACGTCCCGCGCAGGAGGCCGAGCGCCTCCGCCCTGGTGGAGGCGTTGGTCCGCATGATCCCGCGGACGGCCGAGGTGGTGGTGACCGCACCCGCCTTGCGGATCCCGCGCATGGACATGCACAGGTGTTCGCACTCGATCACCACGAGCACGCCGGAGGGGTCGAGCTTGTCGACCAGCGCGTCGGCGACCTGGCTAGTGAGACGCTCCTGCACCTGGGGGCGCTTGGCGTAGAGGTCGACGAGGCGGGCGAGCTTGCTCAGGCCCGTCACCGCGCCCGACTGCCCGGGGATGTAGCCGATGTGCGCGACGCCGTGGAACGGCACGAGGTGGTGCTCGCACGTCGAGTAGATGGGGATGTCACGCACCAGCACGAGCTCGCGGTGGTCCTCGTCGAAGGTGCGGGACAGCACCTCGGAGGGGTCCGTGTACAGGCCGGCGAACACCTCGCGGTAGGCCCTCGCCACCCGGGCGGGCGTGTCCTGCAGGCCCTCGCGGTCCGGGTCCTCACCGACGGCGATCAGCAGCTCACGGACAGCGGCCTCCGCGCGGGCGGCGTCGAAGACCTCCCCCGTGGGCATCGAGCGCGCGTCGGCGGGGGGTAGGTGGTCAGGGGTCGTCATCAATCCTCTTCTCGCACGAAGCGGCCGCGGCGGTCAGTCCTCACGTTCCCACGGCGGTTGCCAGTCGGGGTCCTTGTCCTCGCGGCGGTGTGAACCACCGCCCGGGACGTCGGAGCCGGCGTCGCGGGGGGCGTCGTCCGTCCCGTCGTCTCCCGCCCGGGACCAGGCGCGGTTCGACGGCTCGGCGGGGTGGTCGCGACGGTCGCCGCCCTCGGGGCCGCCCCATCCGTCGGTGGGTCGACCGTTCACGGGCGCGGCGGGCAGACGCGTGGTCTCCGCCCCGCTCGGCCC
>NZ_JAALDU010000515.1 GCF_014145015.1 Dietzia sp. E1
CTCCTATATAGCTGTGTCAAGGGTTTGAGTGCCTAGATTTGGTTCGAGTGTGCTCCGGAGGACCGGGAAGACCTCGCGGGCGACGTAACGTTTCAGGCAACGCATGATCTCTCGTTTCGTCTTGCCCTCGGCGATTCTGCGTTCGACGTACTCGCGGGTGCGGGTCTCGTAGTGCATCCGGACGAGAACGATGTGGTGCAACGCGGAGTTGGCTTGCCGGTCGCCACCGCGATTGAGCCGGTAGCGATTCGTCTTTCCCGAGGAGGCCGGGATCGGTGAAGCCCCGGCGAGGGCAGCGAAGTGGCGTTCACTGCGCATCCGTTCGGGATTGTCTCCGGCGGTGATGAGTAACTGGGCAGCGCTGTCCGGGCCGGCGCCGTAGACCCCCATTAGCGCCGGAGCATGATCGTCCAGAAGCCGCGTAATCTGCCGGAGGAGGTCCGCGACTTGTTCGTCGAGGAACTTGTATCGGCGGGCGAGATGGCGAAGGCACACCGCTGTGGATTCAGCTGCGGTCACCGGTTGTGCCGGCGGCCGGGTCGCGGCCAGCGCTGCCACCAGCTTCGACGTGCTCAATCCGCGATACTTCTGGCGAAGGGGCTCGGGCGCGGATACGAGCATGGCGCGGATCTGATTGATCGTCGCGGTGCGGTCCCGCACGGCCGAAGATCGAGTGGTTCGCAGCACCCGAAGGGACTCCACCAGCCCGTCGTTGCCTTTCGGCAGGGCGGTCGCTCGACCGGAGAGAACCGCCTCAGCAGCGGCGTACGCATCAAACTGGTCAGTCTTGCCGCGGCGATGTCTATCGAACCGATTCGGTTGATTGACTTCGACGACTGCGTAGCCCGCGTCGAGGAACTTCCTGGTGATTCCAGCGCCGTAGCTGCCGGTACATTCGATACCCACCTTGTCGACCTGTGAGTATTCGCCAACCAGGGCAAGCGCTTCCCGGTAGCCGGACGCGGTCGCCGGCACCATCACGTCGACGAGGGGGCGACCATAGTTCGTGATCACCGCCACGTGGTGCGAATCCGCGTGCGTGTCGATTCCGACCACTACCGCGGAGCTGTCATTGTCGTGCATCATTGTGGTGCACTCCTTTCGTTATCGCAGATCAAAGGAGTGCGTAGCCAGGTGGGCGTCAGTCAGTTCACTATCGGGAAAGCGTTCAAACT
>NZ_JAALDU010000516.1 GCF_014145015.1 Dietzia sp. E1
GGCCGGCCTCGGGCGGCACCGCGTGGGGCGCCTCGGTGGTGCTCAGCGCCAGGACCGGCATGCCGAGCGTCATGGCCTCGAGCAGGGCCAGGCCGAGGCTGGTCCACCGGTACGGGTGGAAGTAGGCGCGGTGCCGGCCGAGCGTGCGGTGCAGTTCTGCCTGGGGCGGGTTCTCGTGCAGCGTCGGCGCGAGGTGCGGCGCGAGCTCGGCGAGCTCGTCCATCCCCATGCCGTAGACGTGGAGGGGGACCTGACGTCCCAGGTCCACGACGAGGTCGGTGCCGGCGATGCGGCCACGGCGTACCGGTTCGTTGACGACGACGGCGAGGCTGGCGTCCTCCCCCGTCCACGACTGCCCCGGGTCGACGATGCCGTGCTCGACCACGCCGGTGCGCGCGGATCCGCAGTCCCACATCATGCGGTTGAAGCGGGTCACGTGGATGACGGGCACCCGGTCCTGGTCGGCCATCGGGTGCCGGGACCCGGCCGCGTGCTCGCGGGGGGTGTCGTGCTCGACGTAGACGGCCGGCACGTCGACGCCGGCTCGCAGTCCCGTCCACTCGCGCAGCAGGTTGACCTCGTGGGCGCGTTGGAGGATGACCACGTCGATCCCGCCGTCCGTGGCCTGCTCGCGCAGCTGCCCGGGGTCGAGTTCGGACACCGAGGCGGGCCAGTCCCACGTCTGCGCGCGGCCGCGGCCGTCGGGGCCCCGGTCCGGCAGGACGGGCACGAGGTACTCGTGGTCCCCCTGGACGAAGGACGTGGTCCAGGAGCCGTGGACGTGCCAGATCAGGATGCGCATCGGGTCCTCCTCTCCGTGGCGAGTCCGGTGACGGCGGCGACCACTTCGTCCGGCGGGACGCCGGTCAGGCACGGGTGCCCGTCGACGGGGCACTCGCGGGCGCGGGTGTCGCGGCACGGCGCGTGTTGGTCGCCGAGGAGCCGCACGGGCACGCCCCAGGGCGCCCAGCGGTCGGCGGGGACCACCGGGGAGAACAGCGAGACGACGGGGGTGCCGACGGCGGCGGCCAGGT
>NZ_JAALDU010000517.1 GCF_014145015.1 Dietzia sp. E1
GGGCCGCCGGCGCGCGGCGAAAAGCGCCGGGGCCCGACGTCGCGGACAGCGACGCCGGGCCCCGGCGGAAGACGATCAGAAGGTCAGTGCTTCTCGCGACCCCAGTGGTACTCGAACACCAGACCGGAGGCGCAGAAGATCACGCCGAGGGCGCCACCGATGAGCACCCACCAGTTCCAGAACGCCGCACCGTAGCCGATGACGAAGACCGAGAAGGCCAGCAGGAACGGCCAGAAGCTGTGCGGGCTGAAGAAGCCCAGCTCACCGGCACCGTCGGAGACCTCAGCCTCCTCGTAGTCCTCGGGCAGGGTGCTGATGCGCCGCGCCACGAAGCGGAGGTAACCACCGATCAGCAGGCTCAGGCCGGCCGAGAGCACGAGGGCCGTGGTACCGACCCACTCGACGCCCGTCCGCGACGTACCGGTGAGGTACGCGTACGCGATGGCCAGGATGGCCAGGAAGATAAACAGTGCGTCAAAGATTCGTACTGTTGCGCTCATCGTTCAGAAATCCTTCGCGTGATACCGGGAGAACCGTCAGTTAGCTGACGCGGTCTCGATGGTGTTGTTCTGGTCGCGGGTATCGCTGCGGCCGGTCTTGAACGGTGCAGTGGAGATCGAGTACGGCTCCTCCCCGATGGACTCCAGCGCCTCCGCGTTGGTCGCGGTCGGGTTGGCCTGGCGGAATTCGATGTAGTCGGCGAACGCCTCCGGGGAGACCGCACGCAGCTCGAAGTTCATCATCGCGTGGTAGATGCCGCACATCTCGGCACAGCGGCCGACGAAGGCACCCTCGCGCTCGATCTCCTCGATCTGGAACATGCTCAACTGCTGGTTCTTGCCGGGGTGCGGCATGACGTCGAGCTTGTAGATGAACTCGGGGATCCAGAACGAGTGGATCACGTCCGCCGACGCGAGCCGGAACTCGATGCGGGTGTCGGTCGGCAGCACCAGGACCGGGACCTCCTCGGAGGTGCCCACGGTCTCGATGTTGTTGTAGTGCAGGTACGACTTGTCCTCGGCGAGACGGCCGTGGATCGGGCCGCCGGCGGCGGGCTCACCCTCGTGCCCGAGCGCCTCGCGGGCCTCGTCGGACAGCACACCGGCCTCCTCGGCCTGACGCTGCGCCTCGACGTTGGTGCCATCCTCGATGCTCGCGCCGGCCACATCGACCTTGTTGTAGCCGAACTTCCAGTTCCACTGGTACGCGGTGACGTCGACCTTGACGCCGACCTCCTCCTCCGGACGGAGGTCGAGGACTTTGTTCTGGGTGACCACGGTGAAGTAGAAGAGCACCGAGATGATCACGAACGGCACAGCCGTGTAGATCAGCTCCAGCGGCACGTTGTACGCCGTCTGCCGCGGGAACTCGCCGTTGTCGTTCTTCCGCTTGCGGTAGGCGGCCATCGACCAGAAGATCAGGCCCCACACGAAGAACCCGACGATCAGCGACGTGATGACGGTGCCCGTCCAGAACTCGCGGATCGCGACGCCCTCGGGGGTGACACCGGTCGGGAATCCGAAGTTGATCGTCTGGTTCCACCACTTGTTGTCGGTGTGGAGGCTACAACCGGACAACAGCAAGCCCAATGAACCGAGAGCCACCGCGAGAGTCGCCCTGCGCGTCCGACGACGCCCGTCACGCTGTTCCACCATCACGCCTTCCTGATCAGCGGCACCGGCCACGTGGCCGGGACACCTTAGAAGAGTAGACCACGGCTCTCAGAATGAAAGCCGCGGGTCCGGCAATTCACCCGCGAGGCCCCCACGCCGTCCGCCGGGACGGGCGGGAACCCACGGACCAGTAGTATTCGAACGCGTCCGGACCCGCGCAGGCGGGTCATCACGGACGCTACGACGACGATGGACGAGGTACCCGACGAATGTGTGGCCTGCTCGGTCTGATCACCCCTGACGGCTCCGCCCGTACCCACGAGGCCCGCGTGCTCGGCGCCATGGGGTGCCAGCGCCACCGCGGGCCCGACGAGGTCGGCACCTGGGTCGACGGCGACATGGCCTTCGGGTTCAACCGCCTGTCGATCATCGACATCTCGCACTCACACCAGCCGCTCCGCTGGGGCCCGCCGGAGCAGCCCGACCGCTACGCGCTGGTGTTCAACGGCGAGATCTACAACTACCTCGAGTTGCGGGACGAGCTGCGGCGCGAGTTCGGCGCCACCTTCGAGACGGAGGGCGACGGCGAACCGATCATCGTCGCCTTCCACCACTGGGGCCCCGCGGCGGTCCGCCGGCTCCGCGGCATGTTCGCCTTCGCCATCTGGGACACCGTCGAGCGGTCGCTCTTCGTCGCCCGCGACCCCTTCGGCATCAAGCCCCTGTACATGGCGACAGGGCCCGGGGGAACCGTGTTCGCGAGCGAGAAGAAGTCGATCACCGAACTGATCGACCTCGTCGTCGTCGACACCTCCCTCGACACCCGCGCCCTCCAGCACTACGTCACCCTCCAGTACGTCCCGGAGGACGAGACCCTCACCCGCGGCGTCCGGCGCCTCGAGTCCGGGTGCCACGCCACCCTCACTCCCGGCGGCGAGCCGGTCATCGAGCGGTACTTCGAACCCACCTTCCCCGTGGCGCCCGTCGCCGACGGCGACGCCGAGCGCCGCTACGACGAGATCGCCGCGGCCCTCGAGGACTCCGTCGCGAAGCATATGCGCGCCGACGTCACCGTCGGATCGTTCCTGTCCGGCGGTATCGACTCCACCGCCATCGCCGCGCTGGCGCGGCGCCACAACGAGAACCTCCTGACGTTCACCACCGGCTTCGAGCGCGAGGGGTACTCGGAGATCGACGTCGCCGCCGAGTCCGCGGCCGCCATCGGGGTCGAGCACATCGTCAAGGTCGTCTCCCCCGAGGAGTTCGCCGCCGCGATCCCCGAGATCATCTGGCACCTCGACGAACCGGTCGCCGACCCCGCCCTGGTGCCCCTGTACTTCGTCGCCCGTGAGGCCCGCAAGCACGTCAAGGTCGTGCTGTCCGGCGAGGGCGCCGACGAACTGTTCGGCGGCTACACCATCTACAAGGAGCCGCTGTCGCTCGCGCCGTTCGAGAAGGTCCCCGGCGCCCTACGTCGCGCGCTCGGCAGGGCCAGCGAGCTGATCCCCGAGGGCACCCGGGGCAAGAGCCTCCTGCACCGCGGGTCGATGACCCTGGAGGACCGCTACTACGGCAACGCCCGCTCGTTCTCCGAGGAGCAGGTCCGCTCCGTCCTGCGCGACTACCGCCCAGAGTGGAGCCATCAGGACGTCACCGCGCCCATCTACGAGCGCTCCCGCGGCTGGGACCCCGTCGCGCGCATGCAGCACCTCGACCTGTTCACGTGGCTGCGCGGCGACATCCTCGTCAAGGCGGACAAAGTCACCATGGCCAACTCCCTCGAACTGCGCGTGCCGTTCCTCGACCGCGAGGTCTACGAGGTCGCCTCCCGGCTGCCGTACACCGAGAAGATCGCCCACGGCACCACCAAGTACGCCCTGCGCAAGGCGCTCGAACGGATCGTGCCCGCGCATGTGCTGCACCGGCGCAAGCTCGGCTTCCCCGTGCCCACGCGCCACTGGCTGGCCGGGCCGGAACTGCACGACTGGGCGCGCGAGCACGTGGCGGCGTCGGGCACCGACGAGTACGTGAACAAGGACGCCGTGATGCGCATGCTCGACGAACACCGTCGCGGCGACTCCGACCACAGCCGTCGGATCTGGACCATGCTGTGCTTCATGATCTGGCACGGCATCTTCGTGGAGGGGCGCATCACCCCCGACATCGAGCGGCGCGAGTACCCGGTCCGCCTCTGAACCCGGGGGCGGGCACGGCGGACCGGGCGGCGGGTCAGGCCGGGAGGAGCGAGGAGATCTCCTCGGCCGCCTCGTCGCCGTAGGTGTCGGCGAGGCGGCGGCGCGCGGCCGCCGGGTCGATGGTCCACTCCTGGGTGCCGGTGGTCTCGAGGACGTGCGTGGCGATGAGCGCACCGAACTGGGCCGAGCGCTCGAGCGACAGTCCGTCGAGGACACCGCTGAGGAAGCCGGCGCGGAACGCGTCGCCCACGCCCGTCGGATCGAGCAGGTTGTCCGACGGGACGATCCCGACCTCGATCGGCTCGGAGCCCTGCTCGACGATCACCACGCCCTTGCCGCCGCGGGTCGTGACGCGGGTGCCGACCCTGGCGTCGAGTTCGGCCGCCGTCCAGCCGGTCTTGTTGAGCAGCAGCTCGTACTCGTACTCATTGGTGAACAGGTAGCGCGCACCGTCCACCAGGGCGGCGGCCGCCTCGCCGTCGAGGAACGCGAGCTGCTGGGAGGGATCAGCGGCGAAATCCAGGCCCAGCTCGCGGCACTCCGCCGTGTGGGAGTTCATCGCGGTCGGGTCGTTGGCGCCGATGAGGACGATCTCGGGGCGGCCGATCCGCTCCACCAGGCGGGCCAACGAGATGGTGGCGGCCTCCCCCATCGCGCCGGGGTAGAACGACGCGAGCTGCGCCATCTCCGAGTCGGTGGTGCACACGAACCGGGCGGTGTGCAGGGCAGAGCTGATGTGGACCGCCGAGCAGTCGACGCCGTGCCGCTCGAGCCAGTCGCGGTAGTCGGCGAAGTCCTCGCCCGCCGCGCCCACCAGATGGGGCTGACGACCGAGCACGCCGAGCGCGAAGGCGATGTTGCCACCGACGCCGCCGCGCCGGATCTGTAGCGAATCCACCAGGAAGCTCAGCGATACGTGCGCGAGCTGGTCCGGCAGGAGCTGCTCGGAGAAGCGACCCGAGAAGGTCATGAGGTGGTCGGTGGCGATGGAACCTGTGATGACGACGGGCATGCCCCAGACAGTAGACGACCCGGACCGATGCGTGATCGGTCCGGGTCGTCAGGCGGTCAGCGCGACCGAGGGGTCAGTTGAACGAGTCGCCGCAGGCGCACGAACCGGTGGCCTGGGGGTTGTCGATCGTGAAGCCCTGCTTCTCGATGGTGTCGACGAAGTCGATCGAGGCACCCACGAGGTACGGGACGCTCATGCGGTCGACGGCGAGCTTGACGCCACCGAAGTCGTCCACCACGTCGCCGTCGAGCGAACGGTCGTCGAAGAAGAGCTGGTAGCGCAGGCCCGCGCAGCCACCGGGCTGGACGGCGATGCGCAGGGAGAGGTCGTCACGACCCTCCTGATCGAGCAGGGCCTTGGCCTTGGCGGCGGCGGCCTCGGTGAGCAGTACGCCGGTGGCGGTGTTCTCCGCAGTGGTCATGTCGGTTCTCCTTGCGATCCGAGAGGGCTTCGGGGACGTATGCAGGTTCCAACGTCCACCGGGGAGTCCTCTATTCCCCGGCTCCCGTTCCCCTCCACACGATACGCCTGCCACCTCGTACGGGTGAATGTCCGGCACAACCGGGGATCGCCTAGCCTTGAGTGCGTGAAGTTGCGCGCATTCGGCTCCAGAGACGACGAGACCGGCAAGGACTCCCCCGCCCCCGAGGCGGCGACGGAGTCGACGCCCGAGCCCGCCGTCGACCCGCGGCGTCCCGCGGGCAAGGGCAAGCCCACGCCCCGCCGCCGCGACCAGGAGCGCGCCCGCGGGATGCGCCAGGGGCCGGTCACCGCTCCGCTCACCCGCAAGGAGGCGAAGGAGCGCCGCAAGGCAGCGCAGGCCTCCATGACCAAGGAGGAGCGCCGCGCCGCGAAGGCCGAGGAGCGCGCCGCCCGCGAGGAACGCCGCCAGCTCATGATGGAGGGCGACGACCGCTACGTCCTCTCCCGCGACCGCGGCGAGGTCCGGCGCTTCGCCCGCGACTGGGTGGACACCCACCGCCGACTCATCAACTGGTTCATGCCACTGGCGCTGTTCGTCATCGTCTTCCAACTCATCCCCAACCCGGAGCTGCTGGCGTTCAGTCAGACGCTGTTCCTCGTCCTCATCGCGGTCGTCGTGATCGACGGCGTGCTCCTCGGCCGAACCGTGAACAAGGCGGTCCGCGAGCGGTTCCCCGACACCGACGACACCGGTTTCGGCATGGGCTGGTACGCGGTCATGCGCGCGACCCAGCCG
>NZ_JAALDU010000050.1 GCF_014145015.1 Dietzia sp. E1
ACCAATCGGTAATCAGTCACCCGTGCCTCCTGTTCGGATCCACGCGCAGCCTGGTTGCCACGCGTAGAACCGACACGAGCACACGAGGACCGGCACCGCTATCCGATGCTCATACTCGCGCTACCCGATCATCAGAACCCTGCTATCCGAAGCGCGTCCCTAACAGCATATCGTCCCGAACGGGTGTACCGGTAAATCGCGCTGCTCGGTGGCGGCGTTCTAGCGGCGATACCTGACGGCGCCACCTGCATTAAGGCTCGAGCGCCTCGAGGGCTCGGGCGGCTTGCTGGTGGCGGTAGAGGGTGGCGCGGGACCATCCGACCAAGCTGGCCGCTTCGGCGGCGGTGCGGCCCTTTCTTCGGGCGTCCTGGGCGATGTCGAGTTTTTCGGCGATCACTGCGGGATCGACCGGGGGCCGACCGAACCTCGTGCCGTTCTGCTTCGCCGCGGCGATGCCGGCGTTGACGCGTTCAGTGATGAGCTCGCGCTCGTACTCGGCCAGGGTGGCGAGCATGCCCAGCATCAACCGGCCGGAGGTGGTCTCCGGGTCGATGCCGTCCGAGAGCGACCGAATCTTCACGCCCTTGTCGCGAAGCAGGTTCACGGTATTGAGGACATCGATCAGGGAGCGGCCGAGGCGGTCAATGCGCCACACCACGACGGTATCGCCGGGCTCGATGTAGTCCATCAGCCGCTTCATCCCCGGGCGCTCGATCGCGGCCCGGCTCCCCGAGGTGACGTCAGAGAAGACGTCGCGCTTCTGAACCCCGGAATCTACGAGTGCATCCAACTGCAACTGCGCGTCCTGACTCGCGGTACTGACGCGGGTGTACCCCAGATGCCTCATGGCCCGATGATGCCCCATAAACCCCTACCGAGGCCGATCCTGAGACGAATGTCGACAAGATGACTTAATGAGACACCGGCGGGTGGCCGTAGAGCCAGGAAACCTGTCGCTTTCAAAAGGCGGCGGCCTCGATCTCAGAAGTCGTCTTCACGGCGACTGGGCGGAGTCCGACGGTTCGCCGGGCCTGTGCTGGTTGGACCCCATCCGAGAGGGCTATCGGCGGAAGGGCCATGAAGAGCCGGCATGAGAACCGACTTTCTTGCGGGGTGGCGGCAGCAGGAACCACAGGCCGGTGACCGCGACCGCAAGCCCGCTCGCCGCCACCGCTGAGGGGCCCCATTCCATGACGCGTTCGGAAAGCGTCGCCCCAGCGTTGGGGCCGTTTACAAGTATGGCTTCGCAGCGAGTCGTGACGAATCCCGCCCACTCGGTGCTATAGGAGCCCTTCGTTATTTCCGTTGCGCCGTGCTCCAGTGAGAGCGTCAACAATTTGGGCACGCAGGTTTGGTGGGGCGAGTTCATGACGAACGCAACGGTATAAATCGCCAAGCCGACCGCGATGCCGACCAGCGCGAGCGTAGTGGTGCCAAATGGACTAAATCTACGCCGAGGAGTTTTGCTGGCTGGCATAATTACCCATTCGATAGTGGGGCGAGTTGCAGGGTCACTCTACCCTGCCGGGCGTGGAGGGGTCCGAGGAGAGCGATGTGCTTCTTCATAGCGCGCTATGGAATTGGGGAGAGTTTCGTTTTACTTAAACTGCAGATATCCACTCTTAGCATTGATCTAAACCAATAATCCTGACAGGGCGGCTGAATAATCTAGAGGGAAAAATTGAAGAAGATGGTCCAGTGGGGCCTAACTTCAAAGGGATAATTTCAAGTTGATTCGGAAGTGCCAGTTCGCGGGCGATTAAAAATCGCCCGCGAACCACCTGAAGTCTGGTTTACCATTGAGTTGCTACGCCCAAACGGGGCCGCAGACTTCCTGCCAGTTTTCCCACTCTCCGCTTGTCCTTTGCAACTGGAACCGAAGACACCAATTCCCAGCCTCGATGAATGCGTTCACGGGCATGGTAACGCCATGTCCGTCCAGGATGTTGACTGCGCCGCCTCCGGTCCCCCACCAGTACATTCCGTTAGGCCGATCGACGTTGTACCTCGCGTTTACGTAGGTGTACGGCTCGCCTTCATTTCGTGAGCTATCGAACCAGACCGATTGGTTATCTGCCCAAAGACCTGAGCCGTTTATGTTAAAGCACGCGTTCCGATCCGAAAAGGGCCATATCCGATTCTCATATACCTTGCAGTTTGTCCATGTCATGGGGGATATCTCAGGGCCCCCCTCTGCGCGTTCGGTCGATTGTCCGCTGTTCAACTCAGACAACTCTTGGGGCGATAGGAGCTCTGCGAGTTCTGGACTGACTGTGATTGGGGCGTCCACTGCAACGCCGGTAGCTTCCTGGGCCAGCGCTGTCGGAACTCCGACTAGGCACAACATCGCTGCGCCTATGATTCCAGTTAGTGTTTTGCTATGCCGTTTCATTCCTTGTCCTCGCTATTCGCGTCGCCAGGTTCGTCGACCATCAACTGTATTGAGGTGGAACCCGTGGGTGTCAAAGGAGTACGAGGCCGTCTTTGGGGCAGGTTGCCGAAGGGCCCTGCTCGCCTTTTGGCGAGCTAGTTAACACCGTAACGGGTCCCGGTCTTGGCAGGGCCAATTTTCAGAATCTGTGATCCTGAAGATTTCGACAGAAGCGTCCGAAGCTGGCGAAAACACGCGTCTGGTGACGAAGATCGACGGCAACATGCAGTCAGGGTGCAGGGCAGTCTTCAGAGAGAGTCCATACAGATCGCTGTTCTTGAAGATGTCGACGCCGATGGCGTGGTCGCACGGCTGAATGGCGATGAAGGCTAGCCGGAGATTGCAGTCTCGATGCTCACACGGGTTAGCCGGAGTGCGGTTCTGCCGGTAGGGGAGAGGACTCCTCCGGATTTGTCTGGACGACGACACGAGCGTCGCGCTGGCTGGTGGCGCTGGAGTTGGGGTCATGACTTCGTCAGAAGCTTTCTTCCGTCTGGTCTCAACTCCCCTGTAGGTGATACGTGTCGATACAGGGTCTGACGCGTTATGCCCAGTTCTTCGCATAGCGCTGCGACGTTGGTTTCGGGCTGACCCATGGACGCCATTGCGAGACGAACCTTGGCCGGGGTCATCTTGTACGGGCGACCGCCCTTGCGACCTCGAGCTCGCGCCGACTCCAGCCCGGCTTTAGTGCGCTCCGAGATGAGTTCGCGTTCGAACTCGGCTAGCGCGGCGAAGATGCCGAACACCAGTTTTCCGGATGCGGTGGTGGTGTCGATCGCCGCGCCCTGCCCGGTCAAGACCTTCAGGCCTACGCCTCGCTCGGTCAGATCGTGAACGATGTTGACCAGGTGCCGGAGGTCTCGGCCGAGTCTATCCAGCTTCCACACGATCAAGGTGTCGCCGGATCGGAGAGCTTTCAAGCAGGAGGCCAGCTCTGGCCGATCCTCCTTCTTGCCGGAGGCTTTGTCCTCATACAGGGCATCGGTCTCGACGCCAGCCGAAAGCAACGCATCCCGTTGTAGATCCGTGCTCTGAGAACCGTCGGCTTTCGAGACCCGCATGTACCCGACTAACACTGCCGCCACCTCCGTCACTTATTCGTTCGTTTACATGACACATGGGGCGCGCGAGCCGCTACGGCGAGATTTCGTCACTTAACCCGTCACTCATTCTACGTCGCACAGACGGTATCGGTTCGATCTATTGTGACAAGAAGTCGAGCGAGATTCCGAGCTCCTCGAAGTTCGCGCGGACTCGCTGGTTGTGCGTGGCGGCATCGCCTCGGGGATACATCGTCATCATGGCGAATAGTTGACGGGCGCTGTTGGGGTTCGTTTTCGCATCCTCGATGACAGCCTTCAGTGCGTCAGCGAGATCTTGCCAACGGTCTTCGAGAGATTTGTGTGTCTGTCGAGGCGGACCTGGGGTAATGGAGACGTCGGGTTCGGGGAGAAACAGCGGCGCGGCGTCGCCTCGTCCGGTGAGGTCGCCGCTTTCGAGCAGGTCCATGGCGATGGCTGCTGCCTCGAGGGTGCGCTGCTGTGTCTGCGGGGTCTGTGCTTCGAAGGGACGCCACATCGATTGGCCGGCCCGGACTGGGTGCCCGGCGAGTTGCCACACCTCGCGGCTGATTCGTTGGGCGGTGCCGCAGTCGCCCATGGTGGCTCCGAGTTCATCGACCACGGTGCGTAGTAGCCGGAACCAGATGCCGGCGTGGATGCGGCGGCGTGGGAGACCTACAAACCCGCCCGTGAGTGCCTGCCATGTCCGGGCGTCCATTCGTCGGATCGCGGAGGAGGCCTCCCGCGGTTCGGGCGGGTACCACGGCGGATGCCAGCTGTAGTAGGAGCCGGGCGGACCGTCGTGGTGTTCCAGCCAGCAGCCGTGGACGGGGCAAGAGAGCATCAGGGGTAGCGACCACGTCAGCAGGTAGGGATGCGGTGGTGTCGATTCCAGTACGCACTGTGGGCAGGCCCGGTGGCACCGGTCAGCATCGGTTGGGGTCCAGGCTCGCCATGTCTTGACAGTCCGGCGCCGACGTTTGCCCGCTGGCAAGAGCACCGCCAGTTGTTGTGTGTAGGTGAGGAACGTGCCGGTGCCGGGTACGAGGTCGTCTAGTAGCCACGGGGTGTATCCGCTGATGCTCATGCCGTGGAGCCGGTCGGTGCCCACTCCGGTCCTGATTGACAGCTGCTCGACAAATCCCGGCGGAGCAGTCATGTCGAGATCGGCATCGCGGTCGACGGAGTGGCCGAGGTCGAATGCGAGCTCATCGACGGTGATCCCGTATCTGTCGGCGATCCGGTGAAGCCATGAGGTGAGGGCTTCAC
>NZ_JAALDU010000518.1 GCF_014145015.1 Dietzia sp. E1
GCCCAGGTCGCCTCGCGCGGCGGGGAGGTCGACGGGACCGCCGTGGGGCGCGGAGCCGCCGGGGCGGGGCCGGAGGGCGACGACGAGGGCGATCCCGCTCCGCCGCGTGGCAGCAGATGGCGTTTCGCGTTGAGCGTCGTCGGGGTCCTCGCGGTGCTGGCCGGGATCGTCGGCGTGTCGGCGCTGCTCGTCCGCAGCAACTACTTCGTCACCGAGGAGGACAACCAGGTCGTGGTGAAGAGGGGCATCTCCGGGGAGGTCTTCGGCATCTCGTTGGCCTCGGTCAGCCAGGTCGCCTGCCTGGCCACCGACGGTGACCTGACGATGCACTCCCCCGACGCCATCCCCACCGGGTGCGACGTGTTCACCCTGGGCGACCTGCGCGAACCCGCCCGGGAGACCGTCCGCGCCGGCATGCCGTCGGGCAGCCTCGCCGAGGCGACCGCCCAGGTCTCCCGCCTCGCGCAGGACAATCTCCTGCCGGTGTGCGGGCCCGCGCCACGGGACCCGGACCGCGACGGGCGCACCTCGCCGTCGTCGCCCTCCTCCCCCACCGACGCGCCCGCGTCGCCCGGGGCGCCCACGGGTGAGCCCGCACGGTCCCCCGGCGATACCGCCGAGTCACCCACGCCCCCCACCGGCCCGGCGCCCGTGCCCGGTGAGACCTGTCGGGCGGTGAGTTGAGCGTGACCAACGCCGCATCGACCTCTCCCGCGTCGGACCCCCGGGGGCGAACGGTCCCGGACCACCCGCGCCGGGGCAAGGAACTCGTCCTGCTCATCGCCGCGTCGGTGATCGTCGGGTTCGCGCTCCTGCTCGTCCAGCTGGCCCAGGAGCAGGAACTGTCACCGGCCCTGCTGTGGATCACGCTGGCGTTCCTCGGCCTGTCCGGCGGCGCCCACCTGCTCATCCGCTGGCTCGCCCCCTACGCCGACCCCGTGCTCCTGCCGGGCGTCGCGCTGCTCAACGGCCTCGGACTCGTGCTCATCTACCGGCTCGACCTGGCGTACGCCGCCAACGCGGCGGCCGCCGGCAACGACCCGCCCGGCATGGACGTGACCCGGCAGTTGCTGTGGACGTTCATCGGGCTCGGCGTCATGGGCGCCGTCCTGTTCCTCCTGCGCGACCACCGGGTCATGGCCCGCTACGGGTACACGATGGGGTTCGCCGGGCTCGTCCTGCTGGCGATCCCCGCCGTGCTGCCCGGGCGGTTCTCCGAGATCAACGGCGCCAAGAACTGGATCATCCTGCCCGGGTTCACCATCCAGCCCGGTGAGTTCGCCAAGATCCTGCTCATCATCTTCTTCGCCTCGATCCTCGTGGAGAAGCGCGAACTGTTCACCACCGCCGGTAAGCGCGTGCTGGGGGTGGACCTGCCGCGCGCCCGCGACCTCGGGCCCATCATCGTGGCGTGGTTCCTGTCGCTCGGCGTGCTGGTGTTCAACACCGATCTCGGCATGTGCCTGCTGCTGTTCGCCACCGTGCTGACCATGCTGTACGTGGCCACCGAGCGGGTGAGCTGGCTGCTCATCGGCGTGGTGCTGGTGGCGGTCGGCGGTGTGCTCGCCTACGCGCTGTTCGGGCACGTCCGCGTGCGGTTCCAGATCTGGCAGGACCCGTTCGCGTTCTTCGACACCGGCGGCTACCAGAGCTCGCAGGCCCTGTTCGGGCTGGCCTCCGGCGGGATGGGCGGCACCGGGCTCGGCAACGGCCGGCCCGACCAGGTGCCGTTCGCCAACACCGACTTCATCACCTCCACCATCGGCGAGGAGTTCGGCCTCATCGGCCTGTCCGCCGTGCTGATGGTCTACGCGATCCTCGTGCTGCGCGGCATCCGCGTGGGGCTGACCATCCGCGACAGCTTCGGCAAGCTCGTCGCCGTGGGCCTGGCGTTCACCGTGGCCATCCAGATGTTCGTCGTGGTGGGCGGCGTGTCCACGCTCATCCCGCTGACCGGCCTCACCCTGCCGTTCATGGCGTACGGCGGGTCCAGCCTGCTCGCCAACTACGCCCTCCTGGCCATCCTGCTGCGCCTGTCCAACGACGCGCGCCGGCCCATGCCCACCCCGCGCCAGGCGCCGGCGCTCGCCGAGGCCGCCACCGGCCTGATGCGCACGCCGCGGCTGCTGCCGGGGCGGAGGAACGGGTGAGCGCCGCGTGAACGCCGCCATCCGCAGGGTCGCCGTGGCCGCCATGGTCATGGTGGTGGCCCTCCTCCTCCAGCTCACCTGGGTGCAGGTCTTCCGCGCCGACGAACTACGCGCCGACCCGCGCAACACCCGCATGCTCCTCGACGAGTACTCCCGCCAGCGCGGACAGATCACCGCCGGCGGGCGCGTGCTGGCCATGTCCCTGCCGTCGGACGGGCGTTTCGAGTTCGAGCGCACCTACCCCACCGACCCCGAGGTGTTCGGCCCCACCGTCGGCTACTACTCGCTGCAGTTCGCCACCGCCGGGATCGAGCAGTCCCAGGACGCCTTCCTCAACGGCTCCGACCCGCGCCTGCTGTCCCAGCGCATCACCGGCCTCATCTCCGGCCGCACGCCCCAGGGCGGCTCCGTCGAGCTGACCCTCGACCCGGTCGGCCAGCGCGTCGCCTATGACGCCCTCCGCCGCGGCGCCGGCCAGGGCCCGTTCGTCGGCTCCGTCGCCGCCGTGCGCCCGTCGACCGGCGAGGTCCTCGCGCTGGCCTCCAGCCCCTCCTTCGACCCGGGCGCCCTGTCGAGCACCGACCCGGACGTGCGCGAGGCGGAGATGGCCCGCATCGAGCAGAGCCCCGACCGGCCCCTGCTCAACCACGCCACCCAGCAGGCCCTGCCGCCCGGCTCCACGATGAAGGTCATCACCACCGCCGCGGCCCTCGAGCAGGGCATGGGTCCGGACACCCCCGTCTCCGGCGCCGACCGCACCCTCCTGCCCGGCACCGCCACCTACCTGCAGAACTACGCGGGCCAGAC
Source organism: Dietzia sp. E1 (assembly GCF_014145015.1). GTDB lineage: Bacteria > Actinomycetota > Actinomycetes > Mycobacteriales > Mycobacteriaceae > Dietzia > Dietzia cinnamea_A. Next base: position 2,958 of record NZ_JAALDU010000518.1, read on the forward strand.
CTGCGGCGGCGGCACGGTCACCCTCCGCACAGCGCTCGAACTGTCGTGCAACGTCCCGTTCGTGGAGATGAGCCAGGAGATCGGCCCGGAGGCGTTCACCGAGATGGCCGAGAAGTTCGGGGTGGACGGGACCGCCCCGGAGGACTTCGGTGTGCCCGTCGCGCCGTCCGGGCTCGGGCAGATGGAGGACGCCGCCCAGCTCGCCATGAGCGCGATCGGCCAGAGCGACGTCCGCATGACCACCCTGCAGAGCGCCATGGTCGCCGCGACCGTCTCCAACGGCGGCGTCCGCATGGAGCCGCAGCTGATCAAGTCCCTGACGGCGCCCGACCTCTCCGTCGTCGAGGGTTTCACCCCCCGCGACGCGGCCCGCGCCCTCACCGACGACCAGGCCGCCACCCTCACCGACATGATGATCGGCGCCGAGGCCAATGCCGGCGGCGGCCTGCCCGGGGTGACCATCGCCTCCAAGACCGGCACCGCCGAGCACGGCGTCGACGCCTCCACGTCGATCCCCTATACCTGGTACATCGCCTTCGCCCCCGGCCGTGACGTGGCGGTGGCCGTGGCGATCGAGTCCGGCCCCGGCATCACCCGCGACACCGTCGGCGCCACCTACGCCGCCCCCATCGGGCGCGAGGTCCTGGGCGCCCTCCTCGGGGGCGCGCCGTGAGCCTGAACTCCGGGGCTCTGCTGTCCCAGCGCTACCGTCTGCTGCGGCTCATCGCCACGGGCGGGATGGGCCAGGTCTGGGAGGCCGACGACTCCGTCCTCGACCGGCACGTCGCGGTCAAGGTCCTCAAGGCCGAGTACTCCTCCGACCCCGAGTTCGTCGAGCGGTTCCGCTCCGAGGCCAAGGTCACCGCGCGGATCTCCCATCCCGGGATCGCCACCGTCTACGACTACGGCCAGATCACCGACCCCGCCTCCGGTAGCCCGCTGTCCTACCTCGTCATGGAACTCGTGGTGGGCGAGCCGCTGTCGGACGTCCTCGCGCGCGAGGGCACGCTGCCCCTGCGCCACACGCTCGACATGCTCGAGCAGACCGGCCGCGCCCTCAACGCCGCCCACGCGATCGGGCTCGTGCACCGCGACGTCAAGCCGGGCAACATCCTCATCACGCCGACGGGTCAGGTCAAGCTCACCGACTTCGGGATCGCCAAGTCCATGGGCGCGTCCGCCGTCACCCAGACGGGGATGGTCGTGGGCACCGCCCAGTACATCGCGCCCGAGCAGGCGATGGGACACGAGACCTCGCCCGCCGGGGACGTCTACTCCCTCGGCGTGGTGGGCTACGAGTGTCTGGCCGGGCGGCGACCGTTCGTCGCCGACTCACCAGTGAGCGTCGCGATGATGCACGTGCGCGACACCCCGGCGCCGCTGCCCGAGTCGGTGCCCGGCCCGGTCCGGCGCGTCATCGCCGAGGCGATGTCCAAGGACCCCGAGCGGCGTTACCCCGACGGCGAGGCCTTCGCCGAGGCAGTCGCCGACATCCGGGCCGGCCGCGACCCGCGCCCGCCGAGTGCGTTCCTCGCCGCCGCGGGC
>NZ_JAALDU010000519.1 GCF_014145015.1 Dietzia sp. E1
GCAGAACGCTAGAACAGCGTCAACTTGTGGAAGTCAGGTCTGAAGCTCTCGGATCGCTCGGTTCGCTCGCCGCAGGGTCGCTCGCGGCGCCCATCCTCGGCTCGCTCGGCCTCGGCTCGCTGCTCGGGGGACCCGGTAGCGGCGCCGGCAGCGCGACCGACTCGCTGACCGGCCTCCTGCCGACCGACCTGCTCGGCGGACTGTCCTAGCCTCGACTTCTCGGCGACCCGGGGGCTCCCGCCCCCGGACATCTCGGTGTCCAGCGGGCGGAGCCCCCGGGTCGCTGCGTCTGTGCGGCCGGGGAGCCACGCTCCTGGGCCCGCGCTGGCGAGGCCCGCGCTCGGGCCGCGCTCGCCGCTTGAAGTTTTTCCTGATTTTCTCAGCGGTTCTTTCTAGGCTGATGCCGTGAACACCGATGACGACGGCCGGCGCCGCTGGCGATCCACGGTGACGACCACGCGCCTGGCCCCCGGCGCGGCCGCCGCCCTGATCCTCATCCCGCTTCTGGTCTTCGGTGTCCCGGCCGTGGAAGTCGCCCGGCAGGGTTCCTTCGCGTTCGACCGGACCGTGATGTTGTGGGTGCACGGCGCGACGACGCCCTGGCTGACCGACGCCGCGACGTTCGCCTCGCTACTCGGCGGGAAGGTGGTGCCGGTCGCCGCCGCCCTCACCGCCCTCGTGCTGTGCGTCAGACGCCGATGGGTGGATGCCGGCTTCGTACTGGTGGCCTACTTCGCCGCCTCGCGGATCAACGTCGCGCTCAAGGCCCTCTTCGAGAGAACGCGCCCCGACTTCTGGGAGCATCTCTCCGCAGAGAACACCTTCTCGTTCCCCAGCGGACACGCGATGGGGTCGATGTCGATCGCGGCGCCACTCGTTGTTCTCGCCTGGGGCACCCGGTATCGCTGGCCGGCACTCGTGGCGGTGTCGTTCTACGTCCTGGCAGTAGGAGCGTCCCGCGTCTACCTGGGGGTCCACTTTCCCAGCGACGTCATCGCGGGGTGGTGCATGACCGTGGGCGTGGTGGCGGTGTTCGTCGTGACCCTGCAGGTGACCTCTCAGCGGATCCGCCGCCGCGCTCCGGCCCTCTCGAGCTGAGGGGCCGAGCGCCATCAGCTCAGCGCTGCAGGTCGGTCCTGGGCGCTGGTCCGCCGATGAGCCGGACGGCCTCATCGAGATGCGTCGACTCGACGAGCACGTCGTAGGAGTCGGCTTCCATCGTCTGCACCGACGAGAAGTCGCGGCGTCCGCCCGTCGAGGCGTGGCCGATGGCGCCGAAGAGCGCGCCCCACAGTGCGCCGAAGCCGAGGGACCAGACGAGGATCCACAGGAAGCTCGCCAGCGGGGCGAGGATGAGGAAGAGGATCGCGAGCAGGAGGCCGAACCACAGGCCCGCCAGCGCTCCTCGACCCGCGGCCTTGCCCGTGGTCATCCGACCCGTCACCTGCTCGATCGAGCGGAGGCCGCTGCCGACGATCCGAACCCGCTCGACGGGGAAACCGCGATCAGACAGCCGATCGACGATCTCCTGCGCGACCGAGTAGTCCGGCGCGCTCTGCAGGACCCGGTAGTCGGTCACGTTCGTCCCGTACGCGGTCTCCGGGTAGTCGTTACGAGCTGTCGTCAACGTGGTGTCCTCCTTCTCTGCGACGCCCTCTGCAGGCGTCGCCTCGGTGAAAGTTATCGATGCATACACCATCGTACCGATGTGAGGAGAGGGTCCCGGCCCACGAACGGGGGTCCGCATGTCGAGTGGCTACAGCCCGCGCGCCATGTCCACGAATCGCGAGTAGTGGAGCTGGTGCGCGACCGTGATCGTGGACGTGGGACCGCCACGGTGCTTACCAAGGATCAGGTCGGCCTCGCCGGCGCGCGGGTCGTCGCGCTCGGAGGCGTCCGGGCGGTGCAGCAGCATGACGATGTCCGCGTCCTGCTCCAGCGAGCCCGACTCACGAAGGTCCGAGACCTGCGGCCGCTTGTCGGTACGCTGCTCCGGCCCACGGTTCAGCTGCGAGATCGCGATCAAGGGCACGTCGATCTCCTTGGCCAGCAGCTTGAGCTGACGGGAGAACTCCGAGACCTCCTGCTGACGAGACTCGACCTTCTTGCCCGAGGACATCAGCTGGAGGTAGTCCACCACGATCAGGCGCAGGTCGTGCTTCTGCTTGAGCCGACGGGCCTTGGCGCGGATCTCCATCATCGTCATGTTGGGAGAGTCGTCGATGAACAGGGGCGCCTCGGAGATCTCGCCCATCCGCCGGGCCAGCCGCGTCCAGTCCTCGTCGCTCATCTTGCCCGACTTCATGTCGGACAACTTGACCCGCGCCTCGGCGCTCATCAGACGCATGACGATCTCGGTGCGGCTCATCTCCAGCGAGAACACCACGGAAGTGAGCCCGTGCTTGATGGAGCAGGACCGCATGATGTCCAGGCCGATGGTGGAGTTGTGCGTCGGGATCGCGGTGGGACCCGCCAGGTAGAGGTGGTCGTCGGCGGCCACCTCGATGCACTTGACCGGAACACTCGCGGCGCCGCGCACGTCGGTGATGAGCCGAGCCGCGCGTCCGGAGTCCGGGTGCTCGGGGACGACGATGCCGAAGTCGCAGACCAGCATGAGCGTGTCCAGCGACTTGGTGGTGACGATCTGCTCGGTGCCGCCCATCTCGATGCGCCACTCGTGCTCGGCGTCGGCGACCAGCTCGGTGCCGTCGTTGAACCGCACGGTGAAGCAGGGGCGGCCCTCCCACACCTCGGTCACGGCCACGACCTCGGTGGGCTGCCCGTCGGCGCCGAGCACGCGGTCACCCACCGCGACCTCGCCCATGGTGGTCTGACCGTCCGGGGTGGGCAGGACGGTGTCCAGGGCGAGAGCCTTACCGACGCCGGGGCGGGCGGCGATGATGATCATCTGCCCGCCGTGCAGGCCGTTCGTCACGGCGTCGAGGTCCGCAAACCCCGTGGGAACACCCTGGGCGAGACCGCCCGCGGTATGGATGTTGTCGATCTCGTCCATCGTGGGCTGCAGCAGCTCCTCGATGATGACGTAGTCCTCGGTGGTGCGGCGCTCGGTGACCTCGAAGATCTCCGCCTGCGCCCGGTCCACGACCTCGGCGACGTCCGATCCCTCGGACCCCGAGTAGCCGTACTGCACGATGCGGGTGCCCGCGTCGACCAGACGACGCAGTACCGCCTTCTCCGCGACGATCTGGGCGTAGTACCCCGCGTTGGCCGCCGTGGGCACGGTCGATATGAGCGTGTGGAGATAGGGGGCGCCACCGGCGCGGCGGAGATCCCCGCGGCGATCCAGCTCGGCGGCCACGGTCACCGCATCGGCCGGCTCCCCGCGCGCGTACAGGTCGAGGATGACGTCGTAGATGGCCTGATGCGCCGGCTTGTAGAAGTCACCCGGCTGGATTTCCTCCACCACGTCCGCGATGGCGTCCTTGCTCAGCAGCATGCCGCCCAGCACGGACTGCTCGGCGGTGAGATCCTGCGGCGGGGTACGGCCGAACTCGCCGCCGCCACCCTCGTCGGGCGGAGGGGGCAGCTCGCCGGGACCGTCGTATCCCGCCTGCGCCATGACCGCTCCTCTTTCACTGTCGAACTCGGCCGCCCGCCCGGTCCCGACTGGGAACCGGCGAGCGACCCCTTCACTGTAGGGCACCGACACGACACACCCGGAGTCGCGCCCCCGCAGTTATCCACAGGCTTCTCCACATTTGCGAGAGGGCGTCTGTGGAGAACTGTGAATGGTTGGGGGTTACGCAGGGCCGATGGGCGTATCACTGTGGAGAACCGGTGGAAAGACCAGGTCAGTTCCCGAATAAGCGCAGGTCACGGGCATCGCCGCAGGTCGGAGGCCCCGTGGAGAACCTCGTGTATCACGTCACAAACCGGGACACAATAGATAACGAAAGATGAACGCGACGGATCTGAGAACCCACCGGACCCTAGCCTTTACAACTAGTTATCCACAGGCCGTCCACAATGGCGAGGGCCCCGGCCGTCACTGTGACGACCGGGGCCCTGCGCGGTGTATCAGGCGGGAACGACCTCGACCGCGACGCGCGCGGTGGTGTCGTGACCCAGGTCGACGACGACGTTGTGGCTGCCGGTCGCCTTGATGTGCTCCTTGGGCATCTCCACGGAGCGCTTGTCGAGCGTGGGACCGCCGGCGGCCTTGATGGCCGAAGCGACGTCACCCGCGGTGACGGAGCCGAACAGCTTGCCCGTGTCGGAGGTCTTGACCGCGACCTTGACGTCGGTCATCGACTCGAGCTTCTGCTTGAGCTCGTTGGCGTGATCCGAGTCGCGGACCTCGCGGGCCTCGCGGGCACGCTTGATGGACTCGATCTGGCGCTCGGCGCCCGGGGTGGCCACGATGGCCATCCCGCGCGGGAGCAGGAAGTTACGACCGTATCCGCCCTTGACCTCGACGATGTCGCCCGGCGCACCGAGCTTGTCGACGTCGGCGGTGAGGATCAGCTTCATGATCCGTCTACCTTTCTTTCCTCCGACGGACCCGACCTGGGCCGGATTGTCGCGAGGTCATGTCTCATGCTTGTGGGGTGGGACGCCGGCAGCGCCCCGGGGAATCGACCCGATCTAGAACGGGGGCTCGTCGTCCATGCCGCCGAAGCCACCGGAACCACCGGCCTGCGGGGCGCTGCCCCACGGGTCGTCGTTCTGCTGGCCGCGGCCCTGGCCGCCACCGTAGCCGCCCTGCGACTGACCGCCGCCGTAGCCACCCTGCTGGCCACCGCCCTGGAAGCCACCACCCTGCTGGCCGCCGCCCTGGAAACCGCCGCCCCCGCCGCCTTCGCGGTTGGTGCGGGTCACCTTGGCGGTGGCGTACTTGAGGGACGGGCCGACCTCGTCGACCTCCACCTCGTACACCGTGCGCTTCTCGCCCTCACGGGTCTCGTACGACCGCTGCCGAAGCCGGCCGTTGACGATGACACGCATGCCCTTCTGCAGCGACTCGGCGACGTTCTCCGCCGCCTGCCGCCAGACGTTGCAGGTGAGGAACAGGCCTTCGCCGTCCTCCCACTGGTTGGTCTGCGAGTTGAAGCGACGCGGCGTGGAGGCGATCCGGAAGTTCGCCACCGCGGCACCCGACGGCGTGAACCGCAGCTCGGGGTCCGCGACGATGTTCCCGACCACCGTGATGGGGGTGTCGCCCTGTGCCATTCGCTTGTCCTCCGTGTTTCAGGCCTGGTGTGGATGGTGATCGGAGGCCGACCGACCGCGCCCAGAGTACCGGGGTGGTCGGACAGTCCGGGTCACTTGTCGGCGCGCAGCACCTTGGTGCGGAGAACGTTCTCGTTCAGACCGAGCTGACGATCCAGCTCCTTGACCGCGTCCGGCTCGGACTTGAGCTGGACGACGGCGTAGATGCCCTCGTTGAGCTTGTTGATCTCGTAGGCGAAGCGGCGCTTCCCCCAGACATCGACCTTGTCGACCGATCCACCCTCTTGCCGGATCACGTTGAGGAACGTGTCCAGCGACGGCGCCACGGTGCGCTCGTCGAGACTGGGATCGAGGATGACCATCACTTCGTATTGACGCATGGGACCTCATCACCTCCTGTGGACTACAGATTCGGCCACGGTGTCTCCGTGGCAGGAGGGTCGTTGCGTCAGCAACCGCTCAAGGCTACCCCGCCCGAACTCGGCTGACGAAATCCCCGTCGGTCTCGGACCGTGCCGCGAGCAGCCCGCGCCCTCACAGATCGTCGAGCCGGACGTACCCGTCCTCCACGGCGCGCAGGAGTAGACGCACCTTGGTCCGCGCGGGCCTGCCCACCGCGTCGTACTTGGACCGCACACGCTGGATGTACGTACTGACCGTCGAGTCGGCCAGGAACAGCCGCTCGGTGACCTCCCGCTTGCTGTCCGAGGCGAGCCAGGCGATGAGGACCTCGACCTCGCGGTCGCTGAGGTCCGGCCGGTTCGCGGCGGATGGAAAAGGAAGTGTTGCCGTCATGATGCCCCCCGATGAGATGAATGTGAGTTCATCCTGAGGACTCGCACAATCACCGTCGACTCGGGGCGAGATGTCCGGACGAGTCCGTACGGTCGCGTCGTACGTTCGCATGAAACGCCTGGTTTTCCTGCGCCTTCTCCCCCCGCGCAGGCGGCGGTCGGCCGTACGATGTTGACCGTGGAGACAGCCCGCGGGCCCGGCGATCACGCCGACGATCGATCAGCACCCTCTCAGGTTCGGACACGGGAGGAGCTCGGGGCCGCCCTCACCGCGCTCCGCGCGGGGGCCGGTCTGTCGGTCCGGGACGTCGTCCGCCTGGTGCCCTCACTGTCCCTGGGAACCGCCTCGGGATGGTTTTCCGGCCAGCACGTACCGACCCGCGCCAGCGAGTCGACGCTCGTCGAGATGCTCCGGCTCCTGGGCGTGGACGACGCCGGGTCCATGGCGGAATGGCGTGCCGCCGTCGAACGGGTCCGGTCCCGACCGGGGCCGCGACGTCCCGCCCGCCGCTCCACGGGCGTGGGCTCACCGAGTGGCCGGGCCACGACGGCGGACCGGGATCGTCTGAGCGGAGAGATCACCGAGCCCACCCGGCCGGTGCACCGCACACCGGTGCCCCAGCCCGACGACACCGGCAGCCCGTACGTCGGACTGCGTCCCTATCTGGCGGGTGACGCGCCGCTGTTCCACGGCCGCGAGGCGGAAGTCGAACAGATCCTCCGCCGGCTGGCCTCGCCGCGGGTCCGCCCGCTGGTGGTGGTGGGGGCGTCCGGGTCGGGCAAGTCCTCGCTGCTCGCCGCGGGTCTCGCCCCGCGCTGGACCGCCGGCGGCATCCCCGGTGACGCGTCCGTGGTGATCGTCCGGCCGACCGAGGTCACCGCGGAGTCCGCCGACGGCGCCGGCCTCCTGGTGGTGGACCAGCTCGAGGAGATCTGGGCGGACGACCTCGACGCCGGCCGCCGCTCGGCGATCCTCCACCAGCTGGGCCGACGTGCCGCCGCCGGCCGTCCGACCGTCCTGGCGTTGCGCGCCGACTTCTTCCAGTCCGCCCTCGCCGAACCGGTCCTCCGCGACGCGCTCGACGACCCGGTGGTGCTCGGCCCGCCGAGCCGCGAGCAGCTGGCCGAGATCATCGTCGAGCCCGCCCGGTCCCTGGGTTACACGGTCGAGCCGTCACTGGTGAACCTCCTGCTCGACGCGGTCGCCCCCACGCACGCCGGCGCCGACGAACGCTCGCTGCTGCCGCTGCTGTCCCACGTGCTGCTCGTGTGCTGGGAGCGCAGCCGACGGCGCCGTATCACCGTGGACGACTACTACTCGTCGGGCGGTGTCGAAGGCGCCGTCCGCGCGTCGGCGGAGTCCGTCTACCAGGAACTCGACCGGGCGGGACGGGCGAACTGCCGGGCCCTCTTCCTCCGGCTCGTCGACGTCCGCTCCGCCCGACCCGTCCGTCGCCACGCCCCGCTCGCCGAGCTGTCCGAGGACCTCCTCGTCGTCGCCACCCCCTTCGCCCACGCCGGCCTCCTCACCGTGGACGGTGACTCGGTCACCCCCACCCACGAGGTCCTCTTCTCCTCCTGGCCGCGCCTGGTCGACTGGATCGACGCGGACCGCGAGGGCCTGCGCGTCCTCGCCCGCGTGCGCGCGGCCGCCACCGACTGGGAGGACTCCGGCCGCGCCGACGCCGCCCTGCCCCCGGCGTCGGCCACCGCCGACTATGTGAGATGGAGGGACGACGACGAGGTCGCCAGCTCCCACCTGGCGGAATCGGAGAGGCAGTTCCTCGCCGCCGCGGAATCGCATCACCGGTCCGTGGCCCGGCGGGACCGCAGACGCATCCGCGCGCTGACCGGACTCGCGGCGTCGTTGGCGGTGGTGACCGTCCTGGCCCTGGTCGCCAGTGTGCTCGCGCTCCGGGCGGAGGCGGACGCCCGCCACACCCGCGACGTCGCCCTGTCGCGCTCGGGGTCGGTGTCCTCGACCACCGCGTTCAGCCGCGACCCCGGACTAGGGCGCGCTCTCGCGCTGGCCGCCTACCGGATCCACCCCACCACCGAGGCGCGATCGGCGCTGCTCAACACCAGCCGCGCCGACGTCCCGCTGCGATTCGAGGCCGCCGCCGGCTCCGGGCGTGTCGTGGCCCTGCCCGACGGCGCGGGCGTCGCCTCCGTCAGCTCCGACGGCGTGCTGCGGCTCTTCCGACCGGGCGAC
>NZ_JAALDU010000520.1 GCF_014145015.1 Dietzia sp. E1
AGGTCGCCGTCCGGTTCCTCTCACTCGAATAGTGACCTGCGCCGGGCGTCGGGAGCAGTCTGAACTGGGCTTCAGCGGCGCACGGCGTGTTCGTTGCCGCCGTGCTGCTGCCGTAGCACCGTCTTGAGCACCTTGCCGGTCGCTGTGCGGGGCAGCTCGGCTACGAACTCGATCCTGGTGGGGCACTTGAAGTGGGCAAGCCGCTCCCGGGTGTATGCGATGAGTTCCTCGCCGGTCGGCTCGGCGCCGTCCTGGAGCGCCACGGTGGCCACCGGGGTCTCGCCCCAGCGGACGTCGGGGACGCCGACGACGGCCACTTCACGAACGGCCGGGTGCCGGTAGAGCACTTGCTCGACCTCGATCGGGTAGACGTTCTCGCCGCCAGTGATGATCATGTCCTTTTTGCGGTCGACGAGCGTGATGAACCCCTCGGCGTCTATGCGGCCCAGGTCACCGGTGTGGAACCAGCCGCCGCGGAAGGCCTCGGCCGTGGCTTCCGGGAGACCCCAGTAGCCCGCGAACACATTGGGTCCCCGGAGGACGAGCTCTCCGACCTCGTCGGTGCGCGCGTCCTTGTCGGCGTCATCAACGATGCGCGCCTCAACGTGGAACACCGCGCGGCCGATGGATCCGGCCTTCTCCTTGACGTGATCGGCGTCCAAGACGGACACGATCGGAGCGGTCTCGGTCATTCCGAAACCCTCCTGGAAGGGCAGCCCCTTACCCTGATAGAAATCAATGACCGGCAGAGGGCAGGGCGCTCCACCGGAGACGGCGAGCTCCAGCGAGGACAGGTCGAAGTCGTCGAAGCCAGGCTCCGACATGAGCGCTGCCCACATGGCCGGGACCATGAACTGCACGGTGGCCCTCTCTCGGGACATCGCCTTCAGGGTCTGCGCCGGGTCGAACGAGGGAAGCAGTACGTTGGTCCCACCGACGTACAGCAGCGGCAGGGTGTGGATCCCGAGGCCCCCGATGTGGAACATCGGCGCCACGGTCACCGTGACGTCGGTCTCACGCAAGCCGCGCCCGAAGGACAAGCTGTTCACGACGTTCCACAGGTGATTGTCGTGGGTCAGCATCGCGCCCTTGGGTCGCCCTGTGGTTCCGGACGTGTACATCAAGCACGACACGTTGCTCCGATCGACGTCGGCGCTGACTGGACGGGCCTCACCGTTGGCCAACACGTGCTCATAGCGCAGCTCGCCGTCCTCGGGTTCGCCGCCGACGACCAGGCGGGATCGGACGCGTACTCCCTCGCCGGCCACAGCCGCGCGTGCCCCCGGAGCCAGGGGCGCCGAATACACGAACACGTCTGCGCCCGAGTCCGCCAAGAGATAGGTGATCTCGGCCGGCGCAAGACGCACGTTCATGGGCACGAACACCGCGCCCAGCTTGGCCGTGGCCAGCATCGTCTCTATGAACGCGGTGCTGTTGAGCAGGAGCCCTGCCACCCGATCGCCCCGTCGGACGCCGAGGGCGCTCAGTGCCCGGGCCAGTCGATTGGTGCTGCTGTCTAGGGCGGAGTAGGTCAGACGCCGCTCACCGTCGACGAGAGCGATCCGGTCCCCGGAGAGGAATGCCCTCGTCGTGACCCAGCTGCCGATTCCCTCGTCCATGGACATTCCTTCCGGGATGCTGTCATCTCTGCGAGTGAGTCAGATCACGTAGTTTGTCCAAACCTGACGGTGCCCACAAGCTAGTCGGACGCTACTGAGTAAGTCAAATCAAATGAGACATTTCAGGGTGTTGGAACGTAACCAGTTTTGGCTCGTCTGGCGGGGTCGTTGATGGTGGCCTTCTCTGGAAGTTTCGGCGGTTGCGGTCGTCGGCTGAACCGTTGCGGGTGGGCGTGGTAGGCGGCGTCGAGGACGGCTTGGCGTCGTGCCTGGACGTCGGTGGCGGTGCCGTAGTGGACGCTGGCCCGGATGTTCCTGGGCCTGCTCCGGGCGATCATCGCGCATCCCAAGCCGGTGATCGCGGCCGTCGACGGTCACGTCCGCGCCGGTGGGATGGGTCTGGTGGCGGCCTGCGACCTCGCCGTCGCCGGACCGTCGTCCACCTTCGCGCTCACCGAGGTCCGCCTCGGCCTGGCGGCCGTCATGATCTCCGTACCGTTGGCGGCACGCGTGAACTCACGGGATCTCGCATGCGTGCTGCTGACCGGCGAGAAGTTCGACTCCGCGCACGCCCGGCGGATCGGCCTGCTCTCGGACGCGGTGGAGGACCTCGACGCCGCCGTCGACGAGCTCGTCGACTCCTTCCGGCCCTGCTCGCCGCAGGGACTGGCGGAGAACAAGGCGCTGCTGGCCGCGCCGATGATTGCCGAGCTCGACGCCCGTGGAGACGACCTCGCCGGGGTCACCGCGCGGCTGTTCACGACGCCCGAGGTGGCCGAGGGGATGAGCGCATTTCTCGAACGCCGATTGCCCTCCTGGGCGGCCGACGCGGGGTAGCGTGACAGTGGTGTTGGTCACATGATCAGCGTCACACCATCAGCTCTCGTCCGAGGAGTAAGAGTATGCGTACCAAGGCCGCCATCATCCGTGAGCCCAAGCAGGACGGCTGGGAGATCGTCGACGTCGACATCGACGATCCCAAGGC
>NZ_JAALDU010000521.1 GCF_014145015.1 Dietzia sp. E1
CGCGGCGACCGCCGCCGCCCGGGGACGGCGCCGCAGGCCCGGGCGGGTGGTCAGCGAGAGGCGACCGGCACCATCGCCGCCCGGTCGGAGCGCACGATCTCCTTGCCGAACGGGAAACACGTCACCGGGATGAGCTTGAGGTTCGCCCACGCCAGCGGCAGCCCGATGATCGTCACCGCCTGGGCGAGCGCCGTGGCGACGTGGCCGATCGCCAGCCACAGTCCGGCAACCAGGAACCAGATGACGTTGCCGACCGTGCTCGCCCCACCGGGCCGGCCTCGGTCGACGACCTCGCGGCCGAACGGCCACAGGACATAGGCGGCGATCCGGAAGCTCGCGACCCCGAACGGGATCGTGATGATGAGGATGCACGCCAGGATCCCGGCGAGCACATAACCCAGGAACAACCACACGCCCGCGGTCGCCAGCCAGATGATGTTGAGGATCACGGTCAGCACGGAACGCATACCGGCCACTGTAGGTCGGAAGCGGAAGTCGCGTTACAGGGTTACGGTGGGCGATGTGAGCGACAAGCCGGACGTCAGGACCCTCGGCGAGCTGCGCGCCGCCGGTTACACCAGCCGCACCCTCCGCGAGGAGCTGCGCGGGAACCTGCTCGCGGCCCTGGCCGCCGGGCGCGACCCGTGGCCCGGGATGCACGGGTTCGACACCACCGTGATCCCGCAGGTCGAACGCGCCCTCATCGCCGGGCACGACATCGTGCTGCTCGGTGAGCGAGGGCAGGGCAAGACCCGACTCCTGCGCACCCTCGTCGGGCTGCTCGACGAGTGGTCTCCCGTGGTGGCCGGCTCCGAACTGGGGGAGGACCCGCTCGCCCCCATCACCGACCCGACCCGCGAGCGGATCGCCCGCGAGGGCGACGCGCTGCCCGTCGAGTGGCGCCACCGCACCGAGCGGTACGTGGAGAAGCTCTCCACCCCGGACACGTCCGTGGCCGACATGATCGGCGACGTCGACCCCATGCGCGTGGCGGAGGGCCGCCGTCTGGGCGACCCGGAGACCATCCACTACGGACTCGTGCCCCGCGCGAATCGCGGGATCGTGGCGCTCAACGAGCTGCCCGACCTGGCCGAGCGTATCCAGGTGGCGCTGCTCAACGTCATGGAGGAGCGGGACGTC
>NZ_JAALDU010000522.1 GCF_014145015.1 Dietzia sp. E1
GGTCGTGGCGTCGGCGAACCCGGAGGACTACACCAACCGCGGGCGGATCATCACCCCCCTCAAGGATCGGTTCGGCGCGGAGATCCGCACCCACTACCCGCTCGATCTGGCCGACGAGATCGAGGTCGTGCGGCAGGAGGCCGAACTCACCGCCGAGGTGCCCGACGCCCTCATGGAGCTGCTCGCCCGCTTCACCCGCGAACTGCGCACCTCCGACTCGATCAACCAGGCCTCGGGCGTGTCGGCGCGTTTCGCCATCGCCGGCGCGGAGACCGTCGCCGCGGCGGCCCGCC
>NZ_JAALDU010000523.1 GCF_014145015.1 Dietzia sp. E1
ACCTGGGCGATCCTGGCGTGGATGATCATCATGATCGCGGCGATCGTCGGCGCGTGGCAGGGGTCGGAGTCCCGCTACGGGGCGCTGCCCGAGATCACCGTCGCCACCGACCGCGGGCAGGAGAAGGTCCTCCCGTTCACCGCGACCGACCTGGACGGCAACACGTACAGCAACCCGGTCGGCGAATTCCACGTGCAGGACGAGCACACGTTGACGGTCCGGCTACCCGGCGAGCTGCGGTCCGCGACGATGGACGTCTACGAGGTCCGCGCCGACGGGGTGCGCGACTACACGGTCGAGGCGGACGGACCCGGCCAGCTCCTCGTGCCCGTGACCACCCCGGAGGAGGGCCGGATCGAGGGCCTGGCCATCCGGGCGGTGGCGATCGTCTACGCGGCGGACGGCTCGGAGTCGATCCTCAACGGCGAGTGGTCGGTCGGCTTCACCTACGAGGACTGACCCACCGAACGCACTGGAGCCGGGCCCTCGCCCGGCCCTGCACCGTGACGGGATCAGGCGTCCAGCTCGCGCGCTACCGCGCGCAGGACCGAGGCCACCCGGCTCGAGATCTTGTGGTCCGGTCGGTGACCGCGCCGCAACTCCGGCTGGACGGTCGACTCGAGCACCTTGATCATGTCCTCGACCATCCCGTGCAGCTCATCGGGCGAGCGCCTGGGTCCGCCGCGCGGGGCGCGCTCCTCGGCGACGGTCGGCTCGTCGTGGACCACCACGCGCAGCGCCTGCGGACCGCGGCGGCCGGAGACCATGTCGAACTCCACACGCTGACGGGGGCGCAGGGTCTCCACGCCGGCGGGGAGCGCGTCCGCGCGTACGTAGACGTCCTCGCCGCCCTCCTGGGACAGGAAGCCGAACCCCTTCTCCGCGTCGTACCACTTGACCTTGCCGCTGGGCACCGCGAACCACCTTCCGTCCCGGGCGCGCACGGGCGCGACCGACAACTCCACTGACGATCAGAGACTACCCTCGTGCGCGTTGGTGACGGCCGCGAGGCGAGCGGTACCCTCCCCTGTGTGACCTCCGACGATCGACGCCCGGCCGACGACCCCTGGACACCCGACGCGTCCGCCTCCGGTGACGCGCACGCGCCCGCGCGGCCACGTCGCCGCGGGCTGTTCGTGGCCGCGCTGATCATCTTCGCGATCGGGGTCGTCTTCACGATCGTCGCCGCGCTGACGCCGTTCGTGCTCGACCGTGACGCGCCGACGATCCTGTACCTCGGCGCGATGTTCTTCACTCCGGTGGGCTTCCTGCTGGGCCTCGCGTACGCCATCCTCGGCTCGCGCCCGCCCAGGGTGTGACCAACTCCACCCTCGTGGTAACGACCCAGGTAACGAGCAGATAACAGCGCGCTATCTCCGCCCGGGCGAGCTCCTTTTATTTCAGAATGGTGACGATCCGGCATCGAACCGCTACTGTTCCGTAGCAGACTCGTCAGCGAGTCGGCACCGGCCGCACCCACCGAACCCCGCCCTGCGGCCGACGCCACTGTGACCATTACCCGGGCGGGGACGGGGGACCCGACAGGGCCCACGACGGGCCCGGCGACCGCAGGTCGCCTTGGGGTGAAGCCGCCGCCGGCGGCCGGACGCACTCGTTTCCGAACCCGACAGCTCACCTCGTAGGCACAGAGTGAAAAGGACTGACGCGTACATGACCTCGTACACCGGACGCCACCGCGCCGCCACCCCCTCCTCCGCACCCAAGACCGCCGTCAAGGTCGTGCTCGCCGGCACCGCCTTCTCCGCCGCGAGCCTGGCCCTCGCGCCGGCCGCCAACGCCGCGCCCGACTCCGACTGGGACCGTCTGGCCCAGTGTG
>NZ_JAALDU010000524.1 GCF_014145015.1 Dietzia sp. E1
AGCCGAGTCCAGCGGGGCACCCTCCCCCAGCGGAGCCAGCCACACCTCGTGAGCGGGCCGGCCGTGCCCGGCGAGTCGGCCCACCAGGACGTCGAGCAGGCTCGCCGACTCCCCCGCGCCGTCAGCGTCCGCGGTGTCGCCGGGAACGAGGTCCTCGTCGTCGTCGCCTCCGACCACCACCGGTGGGGTCGGCACCGGCATGTACCAGGCGGTGAACGGCCGCACCGCCGCGCGGGCGGCGACCGTGGCCACCGTGGAACCGTCGAGGCGGCGGTCCTCGGTGTACGGGCCGGAGACGTAGGCGGCGTCGAACCGCACCGGGTCGCCGGCGTCCACCTTGAGGTAGCCGGCGCCCGGGGTCGCGGGCAGGTGGTAGGCGTCGGTCACGCCCAGGACCGTGCGGGACTCGGTCGCGGAGAACGTCTTGAGGGCGATCCGGTAGGACAGGTGGCTGTCCAGCCCGCGCAGCCGCCCCTCCTCGAGGCGCTGGGAGGCGAGCAGCAGGTGGATGTGCAGGGAGCGCCCGAGCCGTCCGATCGTGAGGAACAGCTCGGCGAACTCGGGCTTGGAGGACAGCAGCTCGGAGAACTCGTCGACCACGATCACCAGTGCGGGGAGAGGGTCCAGCGGCGCGCCCTTGGCGCGGGCGGCCTCGTACTCCGCCACGTTCGAGTAGTTGCCGGCCGCGCGGAGCACCTCCTGGCGCCGGGTGAGCTCCCCCTCGAGGGCGTCCCGCATGCGGTCGACCATGGTGATCTCGGCCTGCAGGTTGGTGATGACCGCGGCGACGTGCGCCAGCGGCTCCAGCCCGAGGAACGTGGCGCCGCCCTTGAAGTCCACCAGCACGAGGTTGAGCGAGTCGGGGTCGTGGGTGGCGACCAGACCCAGCACGAGGGTGCGCAGGAACTCGGATTTGCCCGACCCGGTCGCGCCGATGCACAGCCCGTGCGGGCCCATGCCGCCGTGCGCGGCCTCCTTGAGGTCGAGCTCGACGGGCGCGCCGTCGGGGCTGACGCCCACGGGCACGCGCAGCCGGTCGCGCTCGCCGCGGCGTCGCCACGC
>NZ_JAALDU010000525.1 GCF_014145015.1 Dietzia sp. E1
CACCGGCTCGATGCCGACGACGCCCTCGGACTCGAGCACCCGGCGCAGCTCGGCCAGCTTCTTGGCGTTGCGGCTGGCGACCAGCAGACGGACGGCCACGGCTACCGCCCCCGGTTCCGCGCCGCGGGCGGGCTGGGCAGCTCGCCCGGGTACGGCGCGGCGAGCGCCTCGCGCTGCAGCGCGAACAGTCGCTCACAGCCGGCCTGCGCCGAGTCGAGCATCGCGTCCAGCACGTCGCGGCCGAACGCGGCGCCCTCGGCCGTTCCCTGGACCTCGATGAGCTTGCCGCCGTCCGTGCACACCACATTCATGTCCACCTCGGCGCGCGAGTCCTCCTCGTACGGCAGGTCGCACAGCACGTGTCCGTCGACCACGCCGACGCTCACCGCGGCGACCGCCCCGGTGAGCGGGTTGCCCGTCACCGCGCCGGAGGACTGCAGCCACGTGATCGCGTCGGCCAGCGCCACGTACGCGCCGGTGATCGCCGCCGTGCGCGTACCGCCGTCGGCCTGGAGCACGTCGCAGTCCAGCGCGATGGTGTTCTCCCCCAGAGCGGACAGGTCGATGCACGCGCGCAGCGAGCGGCCGACGAGCCGGCTGATCTCGTGGGTGCGGCCACCGACCTTGCCGCGCACGGACTCGCGGCCCGACCGCTCGTGGGTCGCCGCCGGCAGCATCGCGTACTCGGCCGTCAGCCAGCCCAGCCCCGATCCCTTACGCCAGCGCGGCACGCCCTCGGTGACGCTGGCCGTGCACATGACGCGGGTCTGCCCGAAGGTCACGAGCACCGACCCCGC
Organism: Dietzia sp. E1; assembly: GCF_014145015.1. Taxonomy (GTDB): domain Bacteria; phylum Actinomycetota; class Actinomycetes; order Mycobacteriales; family Mycobacteriaceae; genus Dietzia; species Dietzia cinnamea_A. Next base: position 798 of record NZ_JAALDU010000525.1, read on the forward strand.
CGGATGCGAGGTGAAGCCCCGCGTGATGGTCACGTCGCGCAGCTCGTCGACGCCGCGTCCGTCTGCCCTGTGGAAGTTCGAAGAGGTCACGACCGCCGATCCTAGCGGGCGCTCCCCTGGACGGTGATCCGCAGATCTAGACGGTGATCCGCAGATCCGGCTCCGCGAGCAGGATCTCGCCGTCGAACTCGGCGGCCGCCTCGGCCCGGACCGCCTCGTGGTCGGTCCACGGCGGGATGTGGGTGAGCACCAGCCGGCCCACCCCGGCCCGCCGGGCGGTCAACCCCGCCTCGGAGCCCGACATGTGGATGCCGGGCGGGCGCCCCTCCTCATGCGTCCACGACGCCTCACACAGCAGGACATCCGCGCCGACCGCGAGCTCGACCAGGGCATCGCAGTACGCGGTGTCGCCGCTGTACGCCAACACCCTCCCGTCACCGGACTCCAGGCGGAGCCCGTACGACTCCGGCGGATGCTCCACCCGCTCGGCCCGCACGTGCAGGGCCACCTCGTCGTCGTCGCCCCTCATCGCCACCTCGGGCGTGACGTCCCACGTCGACACGTCGAACGTGTCCGACAGGTCGTCGACCGCTCCCGGCTCCTCCGCCGACGCCACCCCGATCCGGTAGGCCGTCCCCGACGGCCCCACCAGCGGCACGCGACCCACGCCCCGCGCGCCGGGGCCGAAACGCCGCAGCACCAACAGGCTCGGCACGTCGAGGCAGTGATCCGCGTGCAGATGCGACAGAAGGATCGTCGCGTCCTCGGGCGCGACGTGCCGCTGCAACGCGCCGAGCACCCCGGGCCCCATGTCGATCACCACGGGCGCCAGACCGTCGACCTCCACGAGGTACCCGGACGCCGGCGACGTGGGTCCGCCGATACTTCCCGAGCAGCCGAGGACAGTCAGAAACATGGGCACCATCGTGCCACGCCGCACCGCGTGTCGTGGTGATCGCGGCCGCGCGCGCGCCGAGTGTGACCGCCCGTCACCGGGCCTCCGCCCGGCCCACCGCCACCAGCCCCGGGCCCAGGAACCGGGACGCCACCCGCCGGAACGCGTCCGGGTCGCCCGTGACGAGGTACTCGCGCGTCGGCGGGTCCGCCGGATCGTGCGGCCGCAACAGATCCTCCGCCGTGAGCACCCGCAGCACGTCCTTGGCCGTCTCCTCCGCGCTCGAGACCAACGTGACGTGATCGCCCGCCGCGAGCTGCACCACCCCGGACAGCAACGGGTAGTGCGTGCAACCCAACACCAGGGTGTCGACGTCGGCGTCCCGGATGGGCGCCAGATAGGCCTCCGCCAACCCGAGCACCTGACGGCCGCTGGTGATGCCGCGCTCGACGAACTCCACGAACTTGGGGCACGCCACCGACGTCAGCTCGATCCCGGCGGCCGCCGCCACCGCGTCGTCGTACGCCCGCGACGCCACCGTCGCGCGGGTCGCGATGACCCCGATCCGACCCGAGCGCGTGGTGGCCACCGCGCGCCGCGCCGCCG
>NZ_JAALDU010000526.1 GCF_014145015.1 Dietzia sp. E1
TGCGGCCGCTGTACGACTCGCTGCACGACATGATGGACCCCGAGGCGATCCCCAAGCTCATGGCGGCCGGGGTAATCGAGGTTGCGCCGCTGGCCTACATGCGCGGTCGCACGCTCAACGACTCGTTCATCATCCTCGACGAGGCGCAGAACACCACGCCCGAGCAGATGAAGATGTTCCTCACCCGCCTGGGCTTCGGCTCCAAGATCGTCGTCACCGGCGACATCACCCAGATCGACCTGCCCGGCGGGCAGCGCTCCGGCCTCAAGGTCGTGCGCGACATCCTCTCCGGCGTCGACGACATCCACTTCTCCGAGCTCACGTCCCGCGACGTGATACGGCACGCCCTCGTCGGCCGGATCGTCGACGCCTACGCCAAGCACGAAGCCCGCCTCGAACGGGGCGACCGACCCACCCCCACACACAGGAACAGGGAGCAGCGCCGACGATGAGTATCGAGGTCGCCAACGAGTCGGGCGTGGAGGTCGACGAGGCCGAGCTCATCGACGTGGCCGCGTTCGTGATCGCCCGGATGGACGTGCACCCGGCCGCCGAACTGTCGATCACGCTCGTCGACAAGGACACCATGGCCGACCTCCACGTCACGTGGATGAACCTGCCCGGCCCCACCGACGTGATGAGCTTCCCCATGGACGAGCTCACCCCCGGCGGCCGCCCCGACCTGCCCGAGCCCGGCCCCGCCATGCTCGGCGACATCGTCCTGTGCCCGGCGTTCGCCGCCGACCAGGCCGCCAGCTCCGGCCACCCGCTCGCGCACGAGCTCGCCCTGCTCACGGTCCACGGGTGCCTGCACCTGCTGGGCTACGACCACGCCGAGCCCGCAGAGGAGCGCGAGATGTTCGGCCTGCAGAACGAGCTGTTGGGCGAGTGGTACGACCACCGCGACGAGTCCCCGAGAGTGGACGCCTGAGTCGTGGACGCCACCATCTACACGGCCATCGCGGCCGTGGTGCTCATCCCCGTCGCCGGCCTGTTCGCCGCCCTCGACGCCGCCCTGAGCACGGTCTCCGTGGCGCGCGTCGAGGAGATGGCCAAGGACAACCGCTACGGCGCCGTCCGTCTGGCCAGGATGCTCGACGCCCGCCCGCGGTACATCAACGTCGCCGTCCTGCTGCACATGCTCAGCCTCATCGGCGCCGCCGTGCTGTTCACCGTGGTGTTCGACGAGCTCATCGACTCCCGCGCCTGGGCACTGGTCACCGCGGTCGTCGTCACCACCGTCGCCGCGTACATCGTCGCCGGGGTCGGGCCCCGCACCCTCGGCCGCCAGCACGCCTACACGCTCGCCCTGGGCGCGTCGACGCCGCTGACCGTGACCGGGGTCGTCCTGGGCCCCGTCGCGACCCTGCTGGTCGGCCTCGGCAACGCCGTCACCCCCGGCGGCGGCTTCCGCAACGGGCCCTTCGCCTCGGAGATCGAGCTGCTCGAGATCGTCGACATGGCCCGCGAGCGCGGCGTCGTGGCCGACGACGAGTCCCGCATGATCCAGTCGGTCTTCGAACTGGGTGACACGACTGCCCGCGAGGTCATGACCCCCCGCACCGAGATGGTGTGGATCGAGTCCGACAAGACCGTCGGCCAGGCCGCGCGGCTCACCGTCAAGTCCGGCTACTCCCGCATCCCCGTGGTCGACGGGGACAACTCCGACAACGTGGTGGGCGTGGTCTACCTCCGCGACATCGTGGCCCGCCTGGACGACCCCGACGGGCGCGCCGCCCCCGTCGCCGAGGTGATGCGCCCGGCGGTGTTCGTGCCCGACGCGAAGCGGATCGACGACCTGCTGGCCGAGATGCAGCGCGACCACAATCACCTGGCGATCCTCGTCGACGAGTACGGCGGCACCGCCGGACTCGTGTCGATCGAGGACATCCTCGAGGAGATCGTCGGCGAGATCGTCGACGAGTACGACACCACCGAGGTCCCGCCCGTCGAAGATCTGGGCGACGGCCGCTACCGGCTGTCCGCCCGGCTCGCTCTGGACGAGGTCGCGGACCTGTTCGACATCGAGTTCCCCGACGAGGTGTCCGAGGAGGTCGAGACCGTCGGCGGGCTGCTCGCCCTCGAGCTCGGCCGCGTCCCCCTGCCCGGGGCGCACATCGTCACCAGCGGTCTGGACCTGCGGGCCGAGGGCGGCCACGACCGACGCGGGCGGGTGAAGGTGGTCACCGTGGTGGCCACGCCCACCGAGACCGATGACGACGACACCGACGACCATCCCCGGCGCGAGGACACCCGATGAGCACTCCCGAGAACTACCGCAGCGGGTTCGTCAGTTTCGTGGGCCGGCCCAACACGGGCAAGTCCACCCTGACCAACGCGCTGGTGGGCGAGAAGATCGCCATCACCTCCGCCAAGCCCCAGACCACGCGGCACGCCATCCGCGGCATCGTCCACCGGCCCGACGCGCAGATCATCCTCGTCGACACCCCGGGCCTGCACCGCCCGCGCACCCTGCTCGGGGAACGGCTCAACGCGCTGGTCGAGGACACCTACTCCGACGTCGATCTCATCGGCCTGTGCATCCCGGCGGGGGAGCGGATCGGCCCCGGCGACCGCTGGATCCTCGAACAGGTCCGCAAACTGTGCCCGACCACGCCGCTCCTGGGGCTGGTGACCAAGATCGACACGGTCTCCAAGCAGAGGGTCATGGAGCAGCTCGTCGCCGTCTCCAAGCTCCTCGGGCCGGACTCCGAGGTCGTGCCGGTCTCGGCCGCGTCGGGTGAGCAGGTCGACGTGGTGGCGGACGTCATCGCCTCACTGCTGCCCGAGGGGCCGCAGTTCTACCCGGACGACGTGGTGACCGAGGAGTCCGACGAGACCCGGATGGCCGAGCTCATCCGCGAGGCGGCCCTCGAGGGCGTGCGCGATGAGCTGCCGCACTCGATCGCGGTGACCATCGAGGAGGTCCTTCCGCACGAGGGCCGCGACGACATGGTGGACGTCCACGCCATCGTCTACGTCGAGCGGCAGAGCCAGAAGTCGATCGTGTTGGGCAAGGGCGGGTCCCGCATGCGCGAGGTCGGCACCCGCGCCCGGGCGGGAATCGAGGAGTTGCTCGGTACCAAGGTGTACCTCGACCTGCACGTCAAGGTCCTCAAGGAGTGGCAGCGCGACCCCAAGATGCTGGGGCGTCTCGGCTTCTAGCCCGCCGGTGGGACAATGGGCACCTGCACGGTGCGATACGCGTCGCCCGCATGGTCGCGCGGATGATCGGCACGGCGCGGGCGAACGACGCGGCGCGGGCGGCCAGCACGGCGCGGGCGAACGACACGGAAGGAGGTCCGGGTGCATCCCTTCACCGACACGGGCCTCGTCGTGCGTACCTACGACCTGGGCGAGGCCGACCGCATCGTCACCCTGCTGACCGAACGTCACGGCCTCGTCCGCGCCGTGGCCCGCGCCGTGCGGCGCACCCGCTCCCGCATGGGCGCCAGCCTCGAGCCGTTCGCGGTGGTGGAAGTGCAGATCGCCCCGGGCCGCGGCAGCAGCGGGCTGGGCACGGTCCGCCAGGCCACCAGCCGCGAATCCCTCGCCCGTCCGCTGGTCGCGGACTACCCCGCGTACACGTCCGGCTGTGTGGTGCTGGAGACCGCCGAACGCCTGGCCGGCGAGGAGGGTGCTCCCACTCCGCGGTTGCTCGGCCTCGCCGTCGGCGCCCTGCGCTCCCTCGCCGAACACCGCCGCGCGCCGGGGTTGGTCGCCGACGCGTTCCTCCTGCGCGCCATGGCCGCCTCCGGCTGGGAACCCGTCCTCGACTGCTG
>NZ_JAALDU010000527.1 GCF_014145015.1 Dietzia sp. E1
AGCAGTTTCGAGTGGTTGTGCACGGAGTTGCTGGAGGGGGATGAGGCCAGTGTGCGGTTCGAGCTCATCGACCCCGCGCCGGGCGCGCTGGACAACCCCGAGCACGCGCTGCGGTACATGATCACCCCGGCGATGGCCGAGCGGATCCGGTTGCGCGATGGCACGTGTCGGCATCCGGGGTGTTCGGTGCCGGCGAAGGATTGTGATGTGGATCATGTGATCGCGTTCAACAAGCGTGATCCGGAGCTGGGTGGGCCGACCCTGGAGTGGAATCTGGTGTGCTTGTGCCGCAAGCATCACCGGGAGAAGACGTTCGGTACCAACTCCTACCGGACCGGGCCGCTGGGTGAGTTGATCATCTGCACCGATACCGGCCACGAGCACCGCACCAGACCCAAAGGCCCGCTGGCCCGGGCCCGCGATGCCATCCGAGAACGCGAGTGGGAGGCCTTCGCCGACCGCATCATCGCCGACGACGGCACCCTCATCAACCCACCAGGCCACCCCAGACACGGCCCCCACACCCACACCAGACCCGCCTGACACGCCGCCCCGCCTGAAACACCGCGGGACGCGCCGCCAGCGCTTTCGGGCGACCGTCGGTGCCGAGTGCCCGCTGCTGCGCAGATTCGGCGTGGGCGCGTGAGGGGGTGGTGCCGCGCGGGTCGACGACGGCGAGGGCGGCTGCTCCATATGGTGTGACGATGCCCGGGTCCGCGCGTCAGGCGCTCCGCCGGAACGGCGGTCATCTGGCGTCGGTGGCGCTGGTGGCTCATGTGGAGCTCCGGCTACGTCGGCGCAGAGCTCGGCACGCGCGCCGGCGGCACACCTCTACAGCTGCTGGCCTGGCGGTTCTCGATCCTCGGCGTACTGCTGGTGAGCGTCTGCCTCGTGCTGCGGGTGCGACTGAACGACCGCGCGGCGTGGACCCGGCAGGCCGTCCTCGGCCTGTTCAGCCAGGCCGTGTTCCTGTACCTGATCTTCGAGGGGGTCGCGCGCGGCGTCGACGGCGGCACCGCGGCGCTCATCGCCGCGCTCCAACCGCTGCTCGTGGCCACCGTCGCCGGCCGCGTACTCGGCGAACGCACGACGGCCGGGATGTGGATCGGTATGGCCCTCGGGCTGGCGGGCGTCGTGGTGGTCGTCTCCGGCGGCCTGGACGCGGGTTCCGCACCGTGGTGGGCGTACCTGTTCCCGGCCGCGGGGATGCTCAGCCTGGCCACGGGCACGGTCCTCACCCAGCGCCTGCGGCCCACCGAGACGCTGCTGCAGTCCATCACCATGCAGTCCGTCGTCGCGGGCGTGGTGCTGATGGTCGCGGCGGTGGTGACCGGCCAGGCGGCGCCCGAGGCGGAAACCGACTTCTGGGCGGCGGTGGCCTGGCTCGTCTTCCTGTCCACGCTGTGCGGGTACGTCCTCTTCGTCTTCGTCACCCGCACGCGCGGCGCCACCGTGGCCAGCGTCCTGCTGTACCTCACCCCGCCCACGACCATGGTCTGGGTGTGGCTCATGTTCGGTGTCCCGATCACCCTCCCGGCCGTGGTGGGGATGGCGGTCAGCGCCGTCGGCGTGATCCTCGTACTGCGGTCGCGCCCGGCACCGACGGGCCCGGCCCGGGCCTGACATATGGACGCCGCGGCCGGGGCGGGAGATGATTCGGGGGTGAACCCCGAGCAGTCTGACCTGCAGCGCGCCCTCGCCGACCTCGACGCCCGCCTCGGGCGCATCACGGCGGAGGTCGCCGAGGTCCGGGCCGGGCTGATGGCGCT
>NZ_JAALDU010000051.1 GCF_014145015.1 Dietzia sp. E1
CTTGCCACCACCGCTGATCGGGTCGATCGCCAGTGCGGGCACACCGGCCTGCAGGGCCAGCACGAGTCCGTGCATCCGCATCGTCACCACGGCGTCCATGCGGGCGATCACCGAGCTCACCTGACCGGGCGTCGAGGGCAGTCGCCAGTCGCGGGGGTCGAGTCGGGTCTCCAGCGGGAGCAGCGCCGCGTCCAGGCCACCCAGCCAGTCGGTGAGCGCGCCGATCACGGCCTCGTGGCGCCGCCGGTCGCCGTACTCCTGTTGGCCACCGGTCAGGTACACCCCGACGACGGGCACCGCCGGTGGCGGGACGTGTGCGGCCAGGTCGGGTCGCGCGGTCGAACCGGGGGCGTCGCGGGCGATCACGGCGTCGAGCCGGTCGAGCAGGGGATCGGCGTGGTCCACGACGCTGACGCCGACAGCGATCCGTCGGCAGCGGGGGAAGCGGTCCAGCATCTCGACCGCGGCGTCGCCGCTGGCGGGGCCGCACACGAAGACCACGTGGGTGTAGCGGGCGGGGTCGACGTCGTCGAGGCGGAGGCCGCCGGGCGGGCACATCACCGCGCTCCAGGCGGTGTCGTGACCGATCCCGTCGGCGGTGAGGCGACGGGCCACCGCCTCCATCGCCAGGACGTCGCCGGCCGTGGCCTCGCCGTGCAGGGGACTGGACCAACCGACGATGAGTACGCGCACCCCGTCGAGCCTGCCCGACGCGGCTCCGCCCCGCCAGCCCCGGCTCATCGGGCTAGCCTCGGGCCGGTGAACACCAACGTGACCGTCGTGGTGGCCTCGAGGAACCGGCGAGAGGACCTCCGGGCCACCCTGCCCCGCCATGACGCGCCCGTGATCGTCGTGGACAACGCCTCGGACGACGACTCGGTGGAGGTGTGCCGCGCCGCGGGCGACCACGTGAGTGTCATCGCGTCGCCCGAGAACCTCGCCGCGAGGGCCCGCACCGTCGGTGCGCGGGCGGCGCGGACCGAACTCGTCGCGTTCGCCGACGACGACTCGTGGTGGGAACCGGACTCCCTCGAGCGGGCGGTGCGGCTCTTCGCCGAGTATCCGCGCCTCGGCCTGGCCGCCGGCACCATCCTCGTGGGGCCGAGAGGCGAGCCGGACCCGATCAACGCGGTGCTCGCCGACTCGCCCCTGGGCACCGCACCCGACGCCCCGGGCCCGGCCCTGCTGGGTTTCGTCGGATGCGGTGCGATCGTCCGCCGCGACGCGTTCCTCGGGGTGGGCGGGTTCGACGACGTCATCCGTTTCCCCGGCGAGGAGGAGCGGGTCGCCCTCGACCTGCACGACGCGGGCTGGCAGATCTGTCACGTCCCGGACCTCGTGGCCCACCACCACCCGTCACCGGTGCGGGACGCGCCGGGGATCCGCCGGGCCGGCCTCACCCGCAGCCGGCTCCTCACCGCGGTCCTCCGGTTGCCGGCGGGCGCGGTCGCGGGTGAGGTCGTGGACGGGATGCGCAGCGCGGACGGACGGAGAGGGCTCCTCAGCGCGGTGCCGCGGATCCCCGCCGCACTCGCGGCG
>NZ_JAALDU010000528.1 GCF_014145015.1 Dietzia sp. E1
GCTGCCGGGCGGCGCCGCGGGGGGCTCCGGCGGTGACGGGTCGGGTGCTGACGGCTCCGGTGGCGACGGGTCGGGCATCGCGGCGCTCGCCGGCGCGCGGGCGCTGCCGGAGTTGACCGGGTGGGACGCCTACGTCAACGACGTGGCCTTCGACGATCTCGGCCGGCTCGCCGCCGCCGGGTCCGACGAGCGGGTCCGCGTCTACGATCCCGCGGGGCGCGTGCTCACCGAACTACCCGCCTCCCAGGTCGCGACCGGCGTCCGGTTCACCGACTCCGACCACCTGGTGACGTACTCGGTCGACGGCCTGGTCCGGCTCTGGCCGCTGGGGCGCCTCGGGGCCGCGTCGGAGTCCAACTCGATCTTCCAGACCGCCTCCTCGCAGGACCGGACCTCCGGGGTCCTCGGCGTCACCGCCGCGGAGATGCACCACACCGTCGTCGACACCACCGGTCCCGTCCCGCGCGAGACCGGCCGCGTCATCCCCGGCCGCGACACCCGGTTCTCCGGTTCCGTGGCGATGTCCCCCGACGGGCGGGTCGTCTACGCGGGCCTGGCGGACGGCGGCGTGCAGGTGTTCACCGCGCCCTACGGACCCGCGACCCGGCCGGTCGCGAGCCTGCCCGTCACCTCCGGCGTCGTGGTGGCCAACCCGCTCAGCCCCGACGGCCGCACCCTCGCCGTGTGCAGCGACACCAGCCCCGACCTCGGCCTGGTCGACGTCACGGATCCCACCCGCCCCGCACTGCGGGTGACCGTGCCGCTGCCCGACCCGTGCGTGGTCGCCGAGTTCTCCTCCGACTCCCGGCAGCTCGTCGTCCCGACCCTCGGCCCGCAGACCGTCATCCTCGACACCGCCGACCCCGACCGGCCGGTGGTCGCGCACCGGCTCACCACCGGGATCGGCGCGTCGCCGTCCGCGGGGTACGCCCACCACTCCCCGCTGCTCGCCACCTCCGGCGGCGACAAGACCGTCCGACTGTGGGACGTCTCCGACGCGTCCGCGCCCGCCGAACTCGCCTCGTTCGCGGCTCCACCCGGTGAGATCTACTGGACCGCGTTCTCCGCCGATGACGATCTGCTCCTGCTCACCTCCAGCACCGGGCAGGTGACGGTCATCGACGTCGGCGAGCCGTCCGATCCGCGACCGTGGGCCGTGCTCGGCTCGACCACCGACCCGCTGCTCTACCAGGGCCGCAGCGCCTCCCCGGCGGGCGGACTGCTCGCGGTGGGCGCGGAGGGCGCCATGTGGATGTGGCAGCTCGACCCCGACCGCGTGGTGAGCGAGGCCTGCGCCGGCGGCGTCCAGCTCACGGGCGAGGAGTGGGAGCGGCACTTCCCGGACACCGAGCCGTTCGACCTGTGCGGCTGAGCCCTCGGGCTGTCGCCGCGGCGGGGCCGCGCGCGGCGGGGATGCGTCAGCCGTGCTGCAGCCCGATCGTCAGCGCCTGCGCCACGGGGATCACGGTGAGGAACAGGAAGGCCGCGACGGTCCAGCCGATCCACACGGGTTGACGCCACCCCGCGCGGTAGCCGCCGGCGGCGGTCACCATGCAGATGAATCCGACCAGGATGCACAGGAACATCCAGATCATGGCGCTGGTAGTCATCGGATCGGGTCCTTCGTCTCGGGGTCGGCGGGCTGTCTCCCACCGGAGTCTGAGGGGGTCGCACGGGTGACCGGTCGTTCCCCGGGATCGGCGAGGACCCCGGCAAGCGGGTCGGGTCCCTCGGGCGTGGCCTGATGCGTCATGCGGACTCGGTCGAGGTGGGGCCGGTAGATCTCGAGGATCACGACCGCGCACACGGCGAGGACGAGCAGGTCGCGCACCAACACGAGCGGGTGGAAGAGCTCGGGGCCGATCCCCTTGTTGGCCACACCGTGGAAGTACGACATGTGCGCCACCCACAGCAGCGCGTCGAACGCCATCCACGTCAGCAGCAGGCGCACGCGCGGGACGGCGAGCACCGCGAGCGGGACCAGCCACAGCGAATACTGCGGGCTCCACACCTTGTTGGTGAGCAGGAAGAACGCCACGATGAGGAACGCCAGCTGCGCCACGCGCGGGGTCACGGGTGCGGTCAGGCCGATCACCAGCACCGCCAGGCAGGCGAACGCGAACAGCACCAACGAGACGGTGTTCAGCGTCGCGGGGGCCTCCCCGACGGCGCGGCCCGCGTCGAAGCCCTGCCAGCCGGTGAGCGTCTGGATGACGACGTAGATGCTCTCGGGGTTGGCGGGCCGGTCGGAGTTGAGTCGAAAGAACTCCCGCCACCCGTCAGGGAACAGGACCATGATCGGCAGGTTGACGGCCAACCACGCCACGACGGCGGCGGCCGCGGCCTTCCCTAGCTCGACGAACCGCCTGCGGCGGATCGCCACCACCAGCAGCGCGCCGAACAGGAACAGCGGGTACAGCTTGGCCGCCACGCCCAGCCCCAGCACGACGCCGGCCCAGACCGGGCGGCGGCGGGCCCACAGCAGCAACGCGACGGAGGCGAACATCACCGCCATGAGGTCGTAGTTGGTGAAGGCCTGGAAGATCACGAGCGGGCTGGCCGCCATGAGCAGCGTGTCCCAGGGCCGCCGGCCGGCCGACCGGTAGGTGGCCCACACGGCGACCATCCACATGAACGCCAGCAGGACACAACCCAGCGCGAAGTACGTGACCACCTCGAGCGGCCCGCCGGGGAAGATCTCGTGCAGCGCCTGGGCGGCCTGCGCGGTGACGTACTGGAACATCCCGGACAGCACCGGGTACTCCATGTAGCGGACCTCGCCGCCCTCGGCGATCCACGAGTACTTGTAGGGCAGCGCCCCGGTGTCCAGGCCCTCGGCCGAGTACAGCGGCAGCGGGTCCGCATAGCAGGCCTTGTAGTACTGCCGACCGTCCCAGTTGAGGCCGGGCTGCGACCCGTCGGTGGGATGGGTGGTCTCCAGGCAGGCGGCCTTGGAGAAGAAGCCGAACGCCAGGAAGATCACGGCGAACAGCATGATCACGCGCAGCGGCGTCCAGAAGCGCTGGCGGCCGACCACGGCGTGCCGGCCGAGGGGGCCGCCCCACGCGGCGAGCGCGCCCGCACCGGCTCCGTCGCC
>NZ_JAALDU010000529.1 GCF_014145015.1 Dietzia sp. E1
TTCTCCTCGCACAGCCGGCGGTAGGCCAGCAGTCCCGCGTCCGGGTCCGGCGTGTCGGCCAGCCACTCCATGAAGGTCGGCAGCAGCAGCGCCTGGATCCGGCCCCGGCGGCTGCTCTGCCCCGCGAGCGCCCGCAGGTGCCCGAGCGCGTTGCGCGGGGCGGCGAACCCGAGCGCGGCCAGCTGTCGCTCCATCGCCTGAGGGCTGAGCGAGAGCGCCTCGGCGTCGTAGGACGCGATCGAGTCGAGCAGCGGACGGTAGAACAGCTTCGAGTGCAGGCGGCGCACCCGGCGGCGCAGCTGACGCAGGCTCTGCCGCAGCACCTGGGAGGCGTCGTTCGGCCCGTTCGGCCGGATGTGCGCCGCGCGGGCCAGCCAGCGGTACGCCTCCTCGTCGTCTTCCTCGGGGAGCAGGTGGGTGCGCTTGTAGCGCTGGAGCTGGAGGCGGTGCTCGAGCAGGCGCAGGAACTCGTACGCGGCGACCAGCTCGGCGCCGTCCTCGCGTGCGATGTAGCCGCCGTCCCGCAGCGCGGCCAGCGCGTCGACCGTGCTGGTCACGCGCAGGTCCTCGTCCGTGCGGCCGTGGACCATCTGCAGCAACTGGACCGCGAACTCCACGTCGCGCAGCCCCCCGCGGCCGAGCTTGAGCTCGCGCTCCCGCAGCGCCTCGGGCACGTTCGCCTCGACCCTCCGGCGCATCGCCTGGACGTCGTGGACGAAGTCGTCGCGCTCGGCTGCGGTCCACACCATGGGGTGGACGATGTCGTGGTATTCGGCGGCCAGGGCCATGTCGCCGGTCATGGGGCGGGCCTTGAGGAGCGCCTGGAACTCCCACGTCTTGGCCCAACGCCTGTAGTAGGCCGCGTGCGAGTCGACCGTGCGCACCAGCTCGCCGGATTTGCCCTCGGGACGCAGGGCGGCGTCGACCTCGAAGAAGGCCATCGATCCGATGCGCATCATCTCCCCCGCGACGCGGCCGGTCTTGGCGTCGGCCGGCTCCGCCACGAAGATCACGTCGACGTCGGAGATGTAGTTGAGCTCGCGCGCGCCGCCCTTGCCCATCGCGACCACGCCCAGCCGCGACGGCATCGGCCCGTCCGGGTAGACGGTGGCCACGGCCACGGCGAGTGCCGCGGTCAGGGCCGCGTCGGCGAGGTCGGACAGGCGCCGCCCCACCTCGGCGAACGGTAGTCGCGGCTCCTCGTCCTCCACCGCCGCCGCCACGTCGTGGGCGGCCAGCAGCGCCACCTGGTCACGGTAAGCCTCCCGCAGCACCTTCACGGCCGCGCCGCCGGTGACCCCGGCGCGGTAGGTGCCCACCGCGCACAGGTCGTCGCGCTG
>NZ_JAALDU010000530.1 GCF_014145015.1 Dietzia sp. E1
GCCGACGGCACTCGTCGGCAGCCGCCCCGCCGGCGGACGCCGAGCCGCGAACGGGACCGGCCCGTCCCGGCGTCCGCCCGCTCCGGCAGGATCGGCACCACCGCGCACCCGGAGGCCCACCGTCTCACCACGCGCACGGACCTGTCCGACACCCTGTTGGGCCCGCGGAACTACACACCGCGGCGGATCGGTCTCCTCGCCGTCGTCGCCATCATCCTGTTGGTCACGGTCTCGTTCCCGTTGCGCAACCACTACCAGTTCCTGCGCGACGAAAAGGCCGTGGCGCAGGAGCGGGCCGCGCTCGAGGCGACGATCGCCGAGCTCGAGGCCGAGCAGGAGCTGCTGTCCGACCCGGCGTACATCGAGCAGCAGGCCCGCATCCGCTTCGGCGCCGTGAAGCCGGGGGAGACGCCGTACCGGGTGTCCATGGTGGATCCGGTGGAGCAGGCGGCGGCCGAGCAGCGGGCGGCGGAGATCGCGGCGCTGCCGTGGCAGACGCGGGTGTGGCGGTCGATCTCCGAGCCGACCGACCCGATAATGCCGGAGGACTCGGCGCTGCTCGAGGGCACCTCGATCCCCGGCGGCCCCGACACCCCGGCCGTACCGGTCGTCCCCGACGGCGTGCCCGGCGGTGACGACCCCGCCGCCCCCATCCCGGGCGGCGTCCAGGAACAACCACAGGAGAACCCCTAGCGTGAGCGCCGAACAGAGCGTGTCCCAAGCTGACCTCGACGCGATCGCCGCCCAGCTGGGTCGGCCGCCGCGCGGGGTGCTGGAGGTGTCCTACCGCAGCCCCGACGGGCGGCCCGGGGTGGTCAAGACCGCGCCGCGGCTCGAGGACGGCACCCCGTTCCCCACGCTGTACTACCTCACCGATCCGCGGCTCACCGCCGAGGCGAGCCGTCAGGAATCCGCGGGGATCATGAGGGGAATGACGACGAGGCTGGCCAACGAGCCCGAGCTGGCCGCCAACTATCTGCAGGCGCACGAGCGGTACCTGGAGAAGCGGAACGCGATCGAGGACCTCGGCACGGACTTCAGCGGTGGCGGCATGCCCGAGCGCGTCAAGTGTCTGCATGTCCTGATGGCGTATGCGCTGGCCGAGGGGCCGGGCGTGGTGTGGCTGGGCGACGAGTCCGTGGCGCTGGCCTGCGAGGCCGGGCTGCGCGGCACCGCTCTGCCTTCCGACTGGCCCACGCCCGAGGAGTTGGGCGTGCCCGACTACCACGCCATGGACGGGCAGTGACCGCTGCTGTGCGCGTCGGGGCGATCGACTGCGGCACCAACTCCATCCGCCTGCTCGTGGCCGACGGTGTGCCCGGCCGGCCCGGGCTGACCGACGTGGTGCGCGAGATGCGGATCATCCGCCTCGGCGAGGGCGTGGACGCCACCGGCCGGCTGTCCGAGGGGGCGATCTTCCGCTGCCGGACCGCGCTCACCGACTACGTGGCCGCGATGGCCGAGCTCGGCGTGCAGTCGGTGCGGATGGTGGCCACCTCCGCGACGCGGGACGCCGCCAACAAGGATGAGTTCTTCGGCATGACCGCCGAGGTGCTGGGCGCCCACTTCCCGGGCGCTGTTGCCGAGGTGATCTCCGGGCAGACCGAGGCCGAGCTGACCTTCGCCGGCGGGGTGTCCGACCTCTCGCCTTCTGATGGGCCATTCGTGGTGACCGACCTCGGCGGTGGGTCCACGGAGATCGTGGTGGGCGAGCTCGCCGACGGCCAGGTGCGGCTGCTCGGCTCGCGCAGCCTGGACATCGGCTGTGTGCGGATCACCGAGCGGGTGCTCCACTCGGACCCGCCCGCTGCCGACGAGCTCGCCGAAGCCCGTTCGGTGGTGGCTCAGGCGCTGGCGGAGGCCGGCGACGTGCCGGTGGGCCGCGCCGCCCGCTGGGTCGGCGTGGCGGGCACCTTCACCACGATGAGCGCGCTGGCGCAGAACCTGGGGGAGTACGACCCGGAGCGGATCCACGGCAGCGTCATCTCGCTGGACCGGATGCGTGAGGTGTGCGACCGACTGGTGGCCTCATCGGTGACTGAGCGGCGCAGCATGGGGCCGATGCACCCGGGCCGCGCGGACGTGATCGGCGGGGGAGCGATCGTGGTCCAGGCCCTGTGTGATGAGATGTTTGAGCGCGCGGGGTTGTCCGAGCTCACTGTGAGTGAGAAGGACATCCTGGACGGCATCGCGATGTCGGTGTTGACCCGCCTGGCCGGCTAGTCCGGCCCCTGGCGCCCTGCGCGCCACCCGGTCTCGCTCCGGCGGGGTCGGAAGGCCCCCATAGCCCAATTGGCAGAGGCAGACGGCTTAAAACCGTTTCAGTGTCGGTTCGAGTCCGACTGGGGGCACTGCCCGTGAGAACCGCTCTCCTTCGTGACTCCGATATCCGCTCATCTGATTGTGTCAGGCTACTGGAATCTGCGGCCGACGCAGGTTAGTCAAGACCATCTGGCCGGTACGCGGTACAGGGCCGAGTCTTCGGAACCTAAACCGGCTCTTCCGGAATCAGAGTGCATTGATCCGATCCTGAAGCCGGCCGGAGTGGATCAGTGACCGCAAGATGTAGTGCTTGAGGTTGCGGAAGCCCAGGGCGATCCCGCGGAGGTGTTCCAGTCGGCCGTTGATGGCCTCGACGGGTCCGTTGGAGGCGCCCACGTC
Organism: Dietzia sp. E1; assembly: GCF_014145015.1. GTDB lineage: Bacteria > Actinomycetota > Actinomycetes > Mycobacteriales > Mycobacteriaceae > Dietzia > Dietzia cinnamea_A. Next base: position 2,662 of record NZ_JAALDU010000530.1, read on the forward strand.
GAAGTACGCGAGGATTTCGCGGTGCCGCTTCCACAATGACCGGCCGAGCTGCGCGAGCTCCGGGAGTTCTGCGGGTACACCGGTCCGGATCGAGCGCAGGAGCTTGTACATCGCGATCTTGCCCTCCCGCTTGCCGGCGGCGTCGTAGGCGGCGATGAGTCGCTGGTAGACGCCGTAGGTGACCTCGACCGCCGCGTGCGCATCATGGGCGGTGAACGCCTTGAACAGGCGCACCTTCTGCTTGTCGGTGAGCAGCTCGGCTCGGGTGTTCAAGGTCCGGCGGATGCCGTACAGCGGATCGCCCGTGCGGCCCCGGTGCCCGGTGGTGGCCTGCTGGATGCGTTGGCGGCACACGGTGAGCTTGTCGGCGGCCAGGCGCACGACGTGGAAGGGGTCCATCACCGTCCGGGCAGCGGGAACGGCTTTGGCGGCGGCGGAGTGGTAGCCGGCGAACCCGTCCATC
>NZ_JAALDU010000531.1 GCF_014145015.1 Dietzia sp. E1
AGCTCCGCGAACTGCTCCTCGATCCGGCCGGCGACCTCGCCCGGGTCAGGGATGAGCTCGGCGTCGGTGGCGATCCCGACCGTCACCGTGCCGTCATAGCTGAAGATGCAGATCCCCAGCGCCTGGTCGCCGCTCATCGGCACCCACCCGAGCATGCCGTCGACCGTCGACCCGCCCAACGAGACCGGGCCGACCGGACCCGGCACAGAGGTGAGCTGACCGACTGTCTTGTTGGCGAACAGGTCGATCACCGCCCGTGCCACCGGTCCGGGCGCCGCGGCCACGGTGAGGATCGTCGCGAACGTCACGTGCGGCTCGAGCGAGTACCGCACGCGCGTCATCGAGGTGGTGATCGCGCCGAGCAGCTCCTCCGGGTCGTCGATCCCCAGCGGCAACCGCATGAGCACCAGCGTGATGTGATTGCCCAGCTCTCCCGCCTCGTCGTCGCCCGAGCCCACCGACACAGGGACCATGAGGTTGATATCCGAGACACGGCGGTCTCCATGGGCGTCGAGATACCCGGTCAACGCCTTGGACACGGCGGCGATCATCACCGGGGTGACGGTACTGTCGTGAGACTTCGCCACCTCCTTGATCGCCGCGAGGTCCAGACCGGAGACCCACGCCACCTTCTTCTCGCGGTGGACCCTGCCGCTCCACGGCAGGTCGGCGTAGCGCGGCTCGAACAGCAGCCGGAACACCGAGCGGTAGGTGTTGGCCATGCGATTGGTCGGACCGATGGCGTCGGTCAGGGATTCCACGGCGCGCGTGGGCACGCGCGAGAGCTGGCGGCCCGGAGCCAACACGTCGCGGGTCAGCCGGCCGAGTGTCTCCGGGAGCCTCAGCGCTGCACCGGTCAACCCGCGGGCGGTGCCGAACGAGTCCCTGGCCACGTCGGCGCCGGCCTCTCCGACCGCGTTCACCGCACCGAGCACACCCTTCGTCCGGGTCGACAGGTCGCGGCCGACAGAGGGCAGCGGGGTGTCGTCCTCGTGATCGCACAGGTCCAGGACCAGCTGCGTGAGCCGGACCCCGTCGACCACGCCGTGCTGGACCCGGAAAAGGATGAGCGCGCCCTCCTCCTCCGCGCCCTCATCCTCCGCGCCGTCATCCTCCGCGCCGTCCGGGTGGTACCCCTCGACGAACTCGACCCGCCACAGCGGACTGCCTCCGGGGAGCGGCACGCCCATCTGCTCGGCGACGTGCGCCTCGGCCTCCGCGCGTCCGCCGGGTTCGGGCAGACGCCGGCGGACCAGGTGGTTCGACAGATCGAAGTCGGGGTCGTCGACCCAGTACCACCGGCGCCCCCTGCGCTTGGCCACCCGACGGAACACCGGGTACGGCTCGACCATGCGGGTGCGGATCGCCTCTGTGACGGCGTCCCAGTCCGGCACGCGGGAGAACCACATCAGCGAGTTGATGTACATGAGGTTGTCCGGTCGGTCCATCAGCAGCCAGAGCTGGTCCCGCAGTGGGATCCGCACCCCGTCCGTCATTCCCCCTGTCGCACTGCCCGCCGCGCTGCCCGTCGCACTGCTCGTTGCACCGTCCGTCGCCGCCATGGCTCCGTTCCTCCCGCTCGCCGGGTGCCCGCCCCCTCGAGCCCGGGGAGCCTCGCGACTCACGCTAGAACAGCGATGACATCCACCGCCGCGCAATGGCCGCACCCGGCGGCACAATGGGCGGATGCGCATCGTGCACACGCCGGACGACCCACCCGCCAAGGGCTTCTACGCACTGCTCACCGCCTCGATCGCCCCACGGCCGATCGCGTGGGTGTCGACCGTCTCGGCTGACGGAGTGCTCAACCTGGCGCCGTACTCGTTCTTCACCGTCGCGTGCGCGGATCCGGCGATCCTGTCCGTGACGTCTATCGGCCGCAAGGACACGTACCGCAACGTGATGGACACCGGCGAGTTCGTCGTGAACATCGGCACCGAATCGCTGATGGAGACGATGAACGCCACGTCGGCGCCCGTCGGGCCGGAGGTGGACGAGTTCGAGATGCAGGGGCTGACCCCCGATCCGTCGGACATCGTCTCCCCGCCGCGGGTCGCGGAGGCACCGATCGCGTTCGAGTGCGTGCGTCACGACGTGATCGACCTGGGCACCAGCGCGATGCTGCTCGGTCGCGTGGTGAGCGTGACCGCCGACGAGGAGATCATGGCCGACGACGGGCTCCCCGACTTCGACATCCTCCTGCCGCCCTCCCGGCTCGGCCGCCACCAGTGGGGCTACGCCCCGCGCACGCGGGAGCTGCCGCGGCCGCGGAAGTAGGTCCGGAGCTCCCGTTCCTATCCAGCCCCGCCGGCAGCCGCGGCCCACGGGGCAGCCGCTCCCCTGCCTGGCGCCTCGCTCCCGCCCACGTACGGCCCCGCACACAGCCGCTCCCCGCGATGGCGTCTCGCTCCCCTCCCTGTACTGCCCCGCCGGCAGCCGCTCCCCGCGATGGCGTCTCGCACACCCCGCGGTGCGCGCGAGACGCC
>NZ_JAALDU010000532.1 GCF_014145015.1 Dietzia sp. E1
GCGGCGGGCGGCTGGTGCTCCGGCTGGATCAGCGGCAGCTGCGAACGCCTGACAACGGCCGCTTCCAGCAGCTGCCACGGACAACCACGGCCCAGCAGCCGCCGGAAACTCACAGCCCCGCCCCTCTCCACAGGCCGGGCGCAGAACCGGCCTCCGCGACGGAAACGGCCGGCCCGTCACGGCAATACTGCCTGGCCATGAGCACTGATCAGTCCCGTCCAGTCGTCATCACCGCGGCCGAGCTCCTCGCCCGTGGCTATAGTCGCCGAGCGCGCGAGCACGCGGAACGCACCGGTCAGCTCTACCGCGTCCGCCACGGCATCTACACGCTCGCGTCGGAACTCCCCACCGGTCCCGACAAGGCCGAGGCGATGCTCGAGATGAGATCGCGGGCCGCGGCGAAGAGCGTCGGCCCCGGGACCGCCCTGTCGCATACCTCGGCGCTCGTCCTCCACGGTCTGCCCGTCCACGAGATGGACACCCGGCGGGTCACCACCACCAGGCATCGACCCGGCAGCGGGAGCAGGCGCGGAAGGAGCACGATCTGCCACAATCTCGATCTCGCGGACGCCGTGGTCGAGGTGGACGGCATCCCGGTCACCGCTCCGGCGCGGACGATCGTCGATGTCGCGCGGACGAGTCCCTTCACCGGCGCGGTGTGTGCGGCGGACGAGGCGTTGCGTCGCGAATTGTGCAGCCCGACCGATCTGGCGGTCGAACTCGAGGCCGCCGCCGGCCGGGTGGGGATCGCCAGAGCCCGGGCCGTGGTGGCGTTCGCGGACGCGGGCGCCCAGTCGGTCCTCGAGTCGGCCAGCAGGGTGATGATCAGTCGCGCCGGTCTGCCGATGCCCGAGCTCCAACGGGAGTTCATCCTCTCGGACGGGACGTCGGCCTTCGTGGACATGTACTGGGAGGAGTGGGGGCTCGTCGGTGAGGCCGACGGGACGGGGAAGTACGGGATCGACGACGACGAGGTCGACGTCCGCAAGAAGCTCCGCGACGAGAAGAGACGGCAGAACGACATCGAATCTCTGGGCAACATCGTCCGGCGGTGGCAGTGGGAGGACTATCAGTGCGGCCGGGTCGTGCCGGTCATCCGCGAGGCGATGAGGATTCAGGAGTCCCTCGGCCGGGGTCCGGGCCGCGTCGCGTGATCCCGCGTCAGCGGCCGCGCTCTCGAGTCAGGACCCCCGCAGCCGAGCCAGCAACCCCCGCAGCCGCTCCTGACGATGGCGCCTCGCTCCCCGACATGGCGTCTCGCCCCAGGCC
>NZ_JAALDU010000533.1 GCF_014145015.1 Dietzia sp. E1
TTCTGCGCCAGCGTCACCGACCGCACCACCTCGCTCAGCGCCGAGGCGTCCAACGACTCCAACGGCTCGTCCACCGCGCGCAGCGCCCCGAGACCGAACGCCCTCGTCGTCGTCGTATCCAACCCCGTCACCCCCTGCAGCGCCGCGCCATCACTCGAACATGAGAACGAGTTTACCGGCCGCGACGAGATCGCACAAGAGTTCGATACAGCCGCCACCCATTATGTCCGCAGACGACAGCGGCGCCCCTCCTACACGGGAGGGACGCCGCGGCGTGCACCCGAAGGGGCGCGAAGTGGGACGTCAGGCGCCCTTGGACTTGCCCGCCGACTTCAGGTCGTTGCACGCCTCGACCACGCGCTCGGACATGGCCTGCTCGGCCTTCTTGAGGTACGAGCGGGGGTCGTAGGTCTTCTTGTTGCCGACGTCGCCGTCGACCTTGAGCACGCCGTCGTAGTTGGTGAACATGTGCGCGGCCACGGGCCGGGTGAAGGCGTACTGCGTATCGGTGTCGACGTTCATCTTGATGACGCCGTAGCTCAGTGCCTCCTCGATCTCGCTCTTGGCCGAGCCCGAGCCGCCGTGGAAGACGAAGTCGAACGGCAGGTCGCCCTCGTTCAGGCCCAGCTTCTCGACCGCGACCTCCTGGCCCATCTTGAGGACCTCGGGCTTGAGCTTGACGTTGCCCGGCTTGTAGACGCCGTGGACGTTGCCGAAGGTGGCGGCCAGCAGGTAGCGCTGGCCGGTGTTGCCGGCGCCGAGCGCGTCGATGGTCGCCTCGAAGTCCTCACGCGTGGTGTAGAGCTTCTCGTTGATCTCGTTCTCGACGCCGTCCTCCTCGCCGCCGACGACGCCGATCTCGATCTCGAGGATCTGCTTGGCCTTGGCCGTCTTCTCGAGGAGCTCCTTGGCGATCTCGAGGTTGCGGTCGAGCGGGGTGGCCGAGCCGTCCCACATGTGCGACTGGAACAGCGGGTTCTCGCCGCGGTCGACGCGCTCCTGCGAGATCTCGATGAGCGGGCGGACGAACGTGTCCAGCTTGTCCTCGGGGCAGTGGTCGGTGTGCAGGGCCACGAGGATGTCGTACTTGGCCGCCACCACATGAGCGAACTCGGCCAGGGCCACCGCGCCGGTGACCATGTCCTTGACGTTCAGGCCGGAGCCGAACTCGGAACCACCGGTGGAGAACTGGATGATGCCGTCGGAGCCCGCGTCGGCGAAGCCCTTGATGGCCGCGTTGATCGTCTCCGAGGAGGTGCAGTTGATCGCGGGGTACGCGAAACCCTCCCGGCGGGCTCGGTCGAGCATGTCCTTGTACTGTTCGGGAGTTGCGATGGGCATGGGGTCTCCTCCGGTGGTTCAGTTCTGGTGCGGATGGCCTCGGCCGGGGCGCCGGCACCGTTGTGACGGCGGGCGCACCCCACCAGACTAGGCCAGCCCCACCGTGCGCACCCGGGAGCCGCGCGGCACCGCCCTCGACAGGGCTGGCTCGAGCCTCGACAGGGCGGGGCCGGGCCGCCCCGCGGGTTCCCCCGGGGGCTGCCGTC
>NZ_JAALDU010000534.1 GCF_014145015.1 Dietzia sp. E1
CGTTGACAGGCAGGAAGTCGATCTCCGGGGCGGCCTTGCGCAGCTGGTGGATCATGCCGACCTCCGTGGCCACGAGCACCTCGCGGGCGCCCGAGGCGCGGGCGGCGTCGACCATACCGCCGGTGGACAGGATCTTGACCTGGTCCGCGGGCACCGCGCCCTCCGTGGCCAGGTGCAGCGCGCTGGTCGCGCAGCCGCACTCGGGGTGGACGAAGAGCTCCGCGCCCGGGTGCGCCCCCGCCTTGGCCGTGAGCTGGTCCCCGTTGATCGCGGCGTGGACGTGGCACTCGCCCGCCCACACGTGGATGTTGTCCCGGCCCGTCTTGCGGCGCACGTGCTGGCCGAGGAACTGGTCGGGCAGGAACAGCACCTCGCGGTCCGGATCGATCGAGGCCACCACGTCCACGGCGTTGGAGCTGGTGCAGCAGATGTCGGTGAGCGCCTTCACCGCCGCGGTGGTGTTGACGTAGGAGACCACCACCGCGTCCGGGTGCTCGGATTTCCACTCGGCCAGCTGCTCGGCGGTGATGGAGTCGGCCAGCGAGCAGCCCGCGGCCTCGTCGGGGATGAGGACGGTCTTGTCCGGCGAGAGGATCTTGGCGGTCTCGGCCATGAAGTGCACGCCGCAGAAGACGATGGTCGACTGCTCGGCCGCCGCCGCGACGCGCGACAGGGCCAGCGAGTCACCGACGTGGTGGGCGATGTCCTGGATCGCGGGGATCTCGTAGTTGTGCGCGAGGATCACCGCGTCCCGCTCGGCGGCGAGCCGACGGATCTCGGCGGCCCACTCCGCGTCGGGTTCGACGCCCGTGTACACCGAGCCGTCGTGGCGGATCCTCGCGGCGAGCGGCGAGTCGAGGCGTCCGATCGCGGTGTCGGGCCGCGGCGCGACCGTCGTGCTGTGTCCTGTGGCAGTGCTCAACGCTGCCCCCTCCCGGGTGAAGTCTCACGGCGCCCTCCGGCAACCGCCCGGGGGCGTTTTCGACTTATAATCGAAAACATGACGGAGTGTAACACCGGTCACGAGGTGCTCGTCGTGGTGAGCCAGGTGCGGCCGGTCGGCGAGGTGACGCCACCCGCCCTCCACGTGCTGCTCTGGCAGCACTCCCTCGGCCCCGCCGCCGGCCGGTGGGCGCTCCCGGGCGGCGGGGTCCGCGACGACGAGGACCTGCGCACCTCCGCCACCCGGCAGCTCGCCGAGAAGGTCGACGTGCGGTCACTGAGCCACCTCGAACCGGTCGCCGAGTTCTCCGACCCGGCCCGCGTCCCCGGTCGGCGCGTGTTCGCCTCCGGCTTCCTCGGCGTGCTGCCCTGCGACGCCGCCCCGGCCCTGCCCGACGACACCGCGTGGTTCCGGGTGGACGAGCTGCCCGACACGGTCTACGACCACGCGGGCATCGTCGCACTGGCCCGCGACCGCCTGGCGGCCAAACTGTCCTACTCCAACCTCGGCTTCGCCCTCGCGCCCGAGGAGTTCACACTCTCCTTCCTCGCGCAGCTCTACGCGGCCGCGCTAGGGCACCCGGTGGACCCGACCAACCTCCAGCGCGTCCTGACCCGCCGCCGCGAACTCGAGGCGTGCGGGCGCAGCGCGCCCCCGGGCCCGTCGGGCGGGCGGCCGGCGGGGCTGTACCGGTTCGCCGAGAGGCGACTGCGTAT
>NZ_JAALDU010000535.1 GCF_014145015.1 Dietzia sp. E1
TAGATCATCCGGGTACGACACGAACCCGTCACCGCAGGTCGGGTTGACTAGACGACCCCGGCGCCCGCCGCCACCTCCGCGTCACCCTGGGCGGCCCCACCTTCTCCGCGCGCGGACCTCGCCATGTGGATATGGAAGTACGCCATCAGCCCGAGCGGGAGCACGGCGGCCAGCGACCACTCCGACGCGGTCGACAGTGCGAATATCGCCGTGGCGATCAGCCCGTAGAGGGTCACCGCGCCGGTCAGGAGAAATAGCGGGGATCTCGCCCCCGGCGCGCGGACCCGCGTGCGGCTGATCAACCAACCGCCGATCAGCGCTGCACCATAGAGGCAGAGCAGGCTGCCCGCCAGCAGAACGTACTCCTGCGGTAACTCGCTCGGTCTCGGCTGAGGCTCGAGGGGCGACGCGGTAGTCCACGCGAGCCAGGACCCCCACAGTCCCAGTGCGAGGATGACCGCCGTCGTGGCGACCCAGTTCGCTGTTGAGTGATTTCCCGTCCGCCCGTTCGCCACGACGATTCCTTTCCTCGGCTGCCCAGTAGGACGGGCGGGCGGCCCGGGCGGTTCCCCCGAGTTCGTCGGGACCCGGCTGACCGGCAGCCGCCTGCACCGACGGCCGCGGAGACCCACCCACCGGTCGTCGCCGACTGCGAAGATCATCGACCGTGAACTCCCACCACCCCGACGCTGCCGCTGCCGACCTGCCCGGACGTGACCTGCCGAAGAAGTCGGCGGGTCGAGGGAACCGCCGCGCGCCGTGGCCCGTCGTACAGGTTGTGGGGAGAAGTAGAGGTGTCGCGGCCGCGGTGGTCACCGTCGGCATGATCGCTGCGGGGTGCGGTTCGGCGGACGGAGGAGAAGATACGCCGACGACGACGAGCGCAGCCGCCCCCGAAGAGTCCGGCAATCCGTGGGATCTGCCGGTCGAGCAGAGACCCGCCCTTTTCGACCCGTGTGCCGAGATCCCAGTTGCAGCCATCGAAGAAGGCGTCGGTTCCGAAGTCGAGCCCGCCGAACAATTCAAGAACTCCCGCCCTGGCGAACTCATCTCCTGCGGTTGGTCCAACCGTGAGGTCAACGTCGTAGTGCTCTCGACCTGGAAATCCAAGGACGAATATCTTGCAGACCCCGCATTCCGAGTCCTCGACCAGAACACCCGCCATCTCGAAAGGCCGGGACTTCGAATAACTGATAACCGAAGTGACCCGATCGACAACTGCGTCCAGCTCTACTTCACACCGCGTGGCACGATCTGGACCGGCGTGGACCTCACTACGTCGTTGTTCGAATTCAACGGCCAGCAGTTCTCCGATACTTGCGAGGTCCTAACGAAAATCCTGCCTCCGATGGCTGATCTGTTTCCACAGGGGGATGTTCAATGACGGTGAGTCTCGACCGCGGATCTGCTCAGGCGTGTGTCCAATACTGCGACACGTTTGTAGATTCGCTGCGAAGTGCGCAAACGTCAGAAGCTGTTGAGATTCAGAACTCGGCGGCAACCTCTTTCGAGACCGCGCGCCAAATCGGAACTATCTACTCGCTGTTCGTCGGCGATGACCTGCAAACACTCCTGGAGGGCTACATCGATCAAGCACGAGCGATGTCGATGTTGTTCGCTGCTGCGGGAGGTCTGATCGAGGCGCAGGACGAGGCGGTGGCGGCCGCTCTCGGCAAGGCCGCCGAAGAGCCCGCCGGGCTGCAGAGTCTCGGACTCACCGGATCACTCGGATCGACCACCGCGCTGCTCGACGCCGCCGACGGCACCACCACCTTCGGAGGCTACGGCCGCGTCGGTCCCGAGGACGTCTCGGCCTCGCCGCTGGAGCGGATGGTCGAGGCAGCGCAAGCGCTCGATGCGGACCAGTTCGCGGCCATCGCCACGCGGATGACCGAGGTCTCGACCGCGCTCGAGGACGCCGCCACCGGACTCCACAGCGGGTTGAGCACCGTTCTCGGCCACACATGGCAGGGCGACTTCGCCGACCGCGCCCAGGAATCAGCACGCGGACTCGTCACGTCCGCCCTCGAACTCGCCGGTCAGCTCAGCGCCGTCAGAGACAAAGCTGACGTCGCGCAACGCGGGTTCGTCGCCACCCGCCAGCGCATCGCCTCCGAAGCCGCCGACGTCACTCTCGCCGAGAGCCGCACACCCGGCTTCGGACGACTCGCCGGACCGGTAGCGCCATCAGTGAAGGCCGAGGTCGAGGCAGCTCGGCAGGCGGCGGAGGAACAGGCGCGGGCGATCGTCAACACCGAGTACAGCCCCGC
>NZ_JAALDU010000536.1 GCF_014145015.1 Dietzia sp. E1
ACCAAGACTGGCGGGAGCAGGGAAAGGGACCCCCACCAACTAGCTACTCCACCCGGCGGGCAAAGGGCTGTGTCGCATGGCCAACGTCGATGCCGTAGACCACCAGGGTGGACGCTCCGTCTTTATCGCCCTGGACCCGGATCGCGTCCTCGGCGTAGACCAGCAGGTCGTCGCCGACCGTGAACCTCGCCTGGATTGCCGTGGACCACTGAAACAGCTTCGAGTCAACGAACTGAACTTCATATCGAGTGGGGGAGTGGCGCGCCCCCGGTTGGCCACCGTGCTGCGGGCGCGAGTGATCGTCCACGACCCGCAGGGTCGTTAGTTGGGTGGATCCGCGCTTGGTCGTGATTGTGGTGGTGTGCAGGTGAATGAGAGAACCGCGAACGATCATCGTTGAACCCTAACGTCTCGACTTGAACACACGCGGCACAAGTGGCACTCGTTCCACTTGTGCCGCTAGAGCCGCACGCTCTTTGAGGCTGTGACGGTCCGGATGTGTTCAGGCCGGTAACCGCACCACTTCAGTCCGGGCGTGATCACAACTGGGAGAGCGGTCACCCACTTCAGCTCGGTCAGACCGTCTAGTGCAGCGGGGTCTTGGTCTACGTCGACGTAGAGGAACGTGACGCTGCCTTGCTCAAGCAGCCTCTTAGTTCTCATGCACGAAGGACAGGCCGCTCGGCCGTAGAGGGTCACTGACGGTGCGGTCATCCTGGACTCCCGATCAAAGTGCTGATCTCGTTAGGGTAATGAGCGTGCCTCGTCTGTCGCGGTTGCTCCGCCCCACCCGATCCCCGATAGACGCCGCGGTCGATGAGCTGATGAGTCGGTTGGCTGGCGTCACCGGTACCGCTAGCGAGGCGGAACTGGTGACCGCCGCCGTAGAGGTCTGTGGTGCGCCAATCGAAGTCGAGGAAGTCGCGCAGCCCCAGGGCCGGTACGGCATGGTGGCTCGGATTGCCCAAGGGCACGTGATTACCTTGGACCCGCACCTTCCCGGTGACCTTCGACTGCACACCTTGCTGCACGAGATCGGTCATGTGCTCCTGGGCCACACCGAAGAGGCTGGCGCCGGAGCGCCGGACCGGCTGACTGCGTTGGTCACCGGCCAGCCGGTGACCGATGAGGTCAACTGCGCTGTCCCCGAGTTTCGCCAGTGGGCGCAACGGGAGAACGACGCGGAGCAGTTCGCCTCGACGGTCGCCCGCAGGCTTCGACGAGGACTGACTGGCCGGCATCTTTCACGGTTGGACGAGGCCTTCGGATGACGACGTTGGTGGTTCTGATCGTTCTCGAGGTCGTGCTCGGCGCCTATGTGGGGACCCGTGTGCTTCGGTACTCGGCCGCTCCCAGCCCCACGCTTCGGGGGGCGATTCTCATCGCCGGCTCGCTTTTGGTCGGGATGCTCGCCGTCACCGAGCCTGTGGAGGTGCTTCTGCGCGGTCCGGGTGCGTCGACGGTCGCTATTCCGACGGTCCTCAAGCACTTAGGGATCCTCGGGTGCGCCGTCGGCGTCTTGTTGATGGCCTTGGCTCAGCGAACGCGGTACCGGCCGCAGGTCGAGCGCGCGATCTGGGCTGTGTTCGGGGCCGCGGCAGTGGCGATGGTGGCGTTGCATGTCGTGCCCGGTGGGGGAGGGCGCCGGATAAGCGTCGACTATGTGGAGTGGTCCCATACGCAGCCGTTGCTCCTGGTGGCGATGCTCATCGCCTACATAGGTGGGCTCGTGGCCAGCATCGGTCTCCTGGTCGTGATCTGGCCTCCGCGCCTGCGAACGGCCGCCGGCCGGGGCTTGTCGATCATGGCCTGCGGATCGGTCCTGCTAGCCGGCTGGTGTGTCGTACGCGTGCAGTATCTGTGGCAGTCCACGACCGCGACGGACTCGCCCGCCGACGGAGATTTCTTGATTACCCAGTTGTTGTCGGTGGTCGGGATGCTTCTGCTGACCGTGGGTCTGGTGTGGTCGACCGCGGAGGCCGACCTCGTCGCGTGGCGGCACTGGAGGAAGTTCCGCGAGCTCCATGCTCGAGTGGTCGAAGTGCTGCCCGAGGTCCGTCGGAGGTCGGACGTTCGCCTGGGCTTCGACACGTGGGTCTTTGACCGTGCGGTCGAGCTGCTGGACGGGCTGCACCAGATCGAGCAGGTTGCGGGCACTGAGACAGGGTTCCCGCGCCCACCGGAGACCGTCAGCGACGGAGAGATGACAGCGGTCGCCGAGCGGCTTGGCCGCGCTTATCGAGAGGACAAGGCATGGGCGTGAGCCCCGAGAAGGCGTTGACCGAAGTGCTCGCCCCGTGGGTGGTGCTGGCGGTTGGGGCAACGCATCTGGGTTGCGCTGTGAGGTCGCCGGGATGGGGAGTCGCCACGGCGGCGGGGCTGGGCCTGGTGCCGCAGGCGGCGATCACCTGGAGGGTGCGCCATCGAGGGTTGAGTGATCACCACGTCACCAAGCGGGAGGATCGGCCGCTGGTGATCGCCGGTATTGCGGTGTCGGTGGCCTCGCTGATGGTCGCCCAGCGGCAAGGATCGGCGCCGGCGGAGCTGCGCCGGATGACACGGGGAGCGCTGGTGACCTTGGCCGTGGCGGGCGCTGCGACGCTGCGGGTGAAGGTGTCGTTCCATACTGCGGTGCTTGCGGGTGTGGTGGCGGTGCTCGCACGGGAGGTCTCCCCGCGTTACTGGGCCGGGCTGGGACTTGTTCCTCCGCTGGCCTGGGCGCGGGTGCGGATTAGTCACCACACGCCGGTGGAGACGGTCTTGGGCGCTGCGATCGGCGCGGGCTGCGGTTATTGGGGAGGCGGACGCTAGTCCAGTCCAGCTCGCCGGCGCTCTTCCTCGACCGCGTTTCGGATGCGGGCGAGGGCATCGGGAGGCAGGTCGACGGCCCGGGCCGAGACCGCCAGAACCTCGCTGTCGCTGACTTTGCGCAGTAGAGCGATGTAGTCGTTGGTGCGTCGGTACTCGTCGTCATCGACGAAGTACTCGGGTGAGACACCGAAAAAAGCGGCGAGATCTCGTACGACTCGCTCGGACGGCTCGTGGGTGCCGCGCAGGAGCTGCGAGAGGTAGGGCTGGCTGAGATCCCCGCCGAGCTCTTTGACTCCTGCGACGATTTCCATCTGGGTGAAGCGGCCTCGTCCCGGGGGATGGGCGGTGGACACGAGCATTGACAGGCGCTCAGCGAACGTCTGCTTGATGCTCGGTCGTGACCTCATGGAGCCGATCTTACATTGATGCTGACGCGTCACGCGGGCGGCGAGGTCGGCTGAGTCCACTCCGGAACGCCACCGTCGGGGTGTACATGGCTCGAGGAACCCGGCGACGCTGCCGTGCAGGGCTCACTCTTGCGCCGACTTTGCTGGCTATCGTGCGAGGTTAAAGCGGCTATCCGCGACTGGTCCTCGTTGACGGCGTCGCAGGATCGAGCGGATGGCGTCCATGTGGCGTGACACCTGCTCGGGAGTAGCCGCGCGTTCCTCGGCTGCGGCGGCAGCCTCGGCCCGTCGTCGCTGCTCTTCGAGGGCGCGCTGTCGGTGCTGGTCGGCCACCTCGCTAGGCGAAGGGCCGGCGAGGACGTCCCGAAGCCGGGAGAGGCGATGTCGCAGGAAACCGGCTGGGTTCTGGATGGTGGAGGGCCAGTCGCGGGGGTTTGCTCGCGCATCCTGGTTGAGAACTGCCACTAGATCGCGGCCTGTCCAGCGGTTGCAGTCGACCAGCTCGGCCACTACGTCAACCAGGGAACCCAGATGCCGGCCGTTGTCGAGGCTCTTTGCTGCGGCGACGAGCTGGGCGGTGACGATGTGTGCCTGGCGAGGTCGCTCTCGCTCTTTGGGTCCGTGTGAGCGCCCGGAGGGCGCCGCCGCGCGCTTGCGCGCGTGTGTGGGGGAACACTCCCTACGGGGAGTTTTACTCCCCGTAGGACCCCTACGGGGTAGATACGAAATTGGGTACCACCTGCGGGGAGTCGTAAGAGCCCACGTGGATGCGGCTCGAAGCTGCACGCCGTCGTGGTGCACGGCGGCCTGGAACCGCTCCTCAGCGGTGAGGTACCGGCCCCTCGCGACCTCGACAGCCAGCTCCAGCTCCGCTAGGACGGCGCGGGCGTTGGAGACAACATCGTGGCAGAACGGTCGAGAACGGTCGGCCAGCTCGGCCGCAATACGACCGATGGTCTCGTTGGATGCGGTGACACGGCGACCGGTATCCGCGTCGGCGAGGCGAGCACAGGCCCGGGCGACGAGCAGGGCGGTGCGTGGGGAAACGCGCCACTTGCGGCACAACTGCCGGCCACGAATGCACGCAAGCTCTGCCGCGGTGCCGGCAAGCCACTTGGTACGGGATTGCCACACCAGGGCCGGCTGTCGGCCGTCGAGGGCCCACGAACGTCCGCGCTGACCGCGAAGCTGGTTTTCTTTTTCGGCGCCTTCGATCCGCGTACGGATCACGGTGCCGAGGTCGGGTTCTTCGGTGGTATCGAGGTCTGTTGGCGCACCCTGCGACGCGCCCAGCTTCGGCATGCTGGACACGGCATTTGGGTGTGCGCTACCCTCGGAACAGCTACGCAAGCTGGTTCCGCCTTTCGGGGTGGGCACCAAAACCGGGGTTACGAGCGGCTAACTCGTCCCGGTCACACGTTCGCGATCGCCCTTCGGATTCGGCCCCGGGGGGCGATCGCTTTTTGTGTGGGTGCGCTATGCGGTTGTCAACGACGCTGGTTGAGTCCCGTGCGCCTCCTATCTCTTAAAGTCAGTGATGATCAGCCAGTGCGACCGAGAAGGTCGAGCGCACTGGGCGTCTCTGCCTCTCGCCGCTTGTACTCGGCGAGACCGTAAGTGACGACGTCTTGCAGCACCTCCCACCGCTTCCGGCCAGATCTGCGCCAGGTTGCGTTGAAGTCGGCCACTAGAGCCTTGTCGATCTCGCCGTTGAGCTGCGTGCGGTGATCGCGGGTCCGCGGGCGGCCGAAGGTCGTCATGGCCTTATTAATAACACGCGTGTAGTTCGGCGTCGAGCATTTGCCGCCACACGGGCGTGTCCGAATATAGCGTGGGACTAGACGAACTTCGCCCCGGACTGCCGTCGTCGGTCGTTTCGGGTGCGATTCCAAGCCTCGAGGACGCGGGCAGGAGGGACACCATAAGCCGCGGCCAGGGCGTTGCAGAGCTCTTCGCGGGGCGCCGACACTCCCCGTTCCATCTTCGACAACTGCGGCTGGCGCAGGCCCGCCGCCTCGCACGCCTCCTGCTGGAGAAGGCCGGCGTGTAGCCGAAGATCGTGCAGCCGCTCCTCGTCCTCGCTGACCAGGGTGAGGTCCGCTGGCCGCAGGCCCAAGGCTCGAGCCAGGCCAACGAGTAGGGGGGCGGATGGGGCGCGAGTGCCGTCCAACCAGCTGTGCACGGTGTTGGGGGAGATATCCAGGTGGGCGGCGATGTCGTCAGCGCTCACCCCTCGACGGGACATGGCGGCCCGGAGGGTGGTGGGGCTGATTTGCCCCGCACGGCGAGGCATCGGCTCCCCTTCGTCGGCGTGTCTTGCCCGACAAGTCTGTCCAACGAACGGCCTTAAGCCTTCCACTAGCGGAATATATCGTGGAGTTATAGAGTGTGCCCATGCCGACAGCCGGCCAGCCGCTCGCGGCGGGTCGCAGCCCTACGCCGGGATCGCTGGCGGTACCCTACCAATATTGGTACCAATATCGCGCCGGGGAGCAAGGAGCCGAAGTGACAGAGAACGACCAACGGTCAACAGCGGGCCCAGCTCTACGAGGAGCCCTCGTTGGGGCGACAACGGCCCTAATCGCGTTTGGGGGCGTATCGGTAGCCCTGGCTGCGACTCAGTCGGGAATCGAGGAAGCGACTGCGCCCGCAGCTCGACCGTCGACCACGCAGGCCGGCGTGGACGTGGCCCAAAAGACCAGCGCGACTCCACGTTCCGTGAAGGCCGCTCAGTCGACCTCGCCCCGGACGGCTACGCAGCAGCGTTCTGCCCAGGCCCAACAGGCCG
The DNA here is from genome assembly GCF_014145015.1 of Dietzia sp. E1. GTDB lineage: Bacteria > Actinomycetota > Actinomycetes > Mycobacteriales > Mycobacteriaceae > Dietzia > Dietzia cinnamea_A. The sequence goes on from NZ_JAALDU010000536.1 coordinate 6,007, forward strand.
GCCTAGCGAAGGCGGTCCAGCCAACCCGTGAGGTGAAGAAGGAGAACGAGCCCGACGAGCGCCGAGAGTCGGCCCCCAAGGTCGAAACCGCTCCGGCGCCGCAGGCTCCCACGCAGCAGTCCCGCTCTCCGCAGCCCGCGCCGGTGCAGCAGTCCCCGTCGTATCCCGTTCAGCAAGCCCCGACGTACCCGGTGCAACAGGCGCCGGTTCGACAGGCACCCGCTCCCGCACCCGCTCCCGCGCCCGCGCCCGCTCCCGCGCCCGCTCCCGCGCCCGCGCCCG
>NZ_JAALDU010000537.1 GCF_014145015.1 Dietzia sp. E1
CGGGCGCCGACGCCCCGGCCGCCGACGCCGTGCTCACGCTGCACGCGGTGGTCGCCGCCCACGACGGCACCACGGTCCTGCGGACCTCCGGCACGACCGTCCCCGCCTCACATCCCGACGGGCCGGTCGCCGCCGCCGAGGAACTGGGACGCCGCCTCGCGGCCGAACTGCTCGACCGCGGCGCCAGCGACCTCATGTCCGCCGAATCCCCCGAGCAACGACCCCTGCTCGTACCCAGGGAATCCACGACGGCCCCACCGACCGTCACCGACCCCTGACCCCCGAACTCCCACCTCGCGCGCAGCCAGTGCGCGACACCCACCCGACGGAGAGACGAACAATGACTCGAGCACGCACCACCCGCCCCGGAACCGTCCGCTTCGTCGGCGGCGGTCCAGGCAACGCGGGGATGCTCACCTGCCGGGCCCGCGAGGTCCTCGCCGGCAACGCGCTGGTCTTTGCCGACGCCGACGTGTCGGCCGACGTACTGGCACTGGTTGCCACCGAGGTCCCCGTCCCGCAGGAGCTGCTCGACGCGCGTCAGGCCGAGATGGACGCCGCCGTGGCCGCCGAGGACAAGGCCGAGGTCAAGCGCCTCAAGGCCCTCCCGGCGCCCACCGCCGCCGACGTCCGGCCCGTGCTCGGTGAGCCCGCCGCCGTGGCCAAGCAGCTCGTCGCCGAGGCCAAGAAGGGCCGCGACGTGGTCCGCCTCGTCACCGGCGACCCCATGACCACCGACGCGACCGTCACCGAGATCGCCGCCGTCGGCCGCACCGTCGTGCCGTTCGAGGTCGTCCCCGGTGTCGCCGAGGCCACCGCCGTGCCCGCCTTCGCCGGCATCGCGCTCGGCTCCGGCTACGTCTTCGCCGACGGCCGCGGCAAGGTCGACTGGGCGGCCCTCGTCGGCTCGCCCGGGCCCATCGTCCTGCGCACCACGACCCGCCACCTCGCCGAGGCCGCCTCCAACCTCGCCGAGCAGGGCCTCGCCGCCGGCACCCCGGTCACCGTGACCTGCTCCGGTTCGCTCTGCGCCCAGAAGTCCGCCGACGGTACCCTCGCGACCATGGCCGAGGTCGGGCGCGACATGGAGGGCGACCTGGTGGTGACCATCGGCAAGTCCGCCGGTGAGCGGCACCGCCACCAGTGGTGGGAGTCGCGTGCCATGTTCGGCTGGAACGTGCTCGTGCCCCGCACCAAGGCCCAGTCCGCCGAGATGAGCGAGCGCATCGCCGAGCACGGCGCCGTGCCCGTCGAGGTGCCGACCATCGCCGTCGAGCCGCCCCGCAGCCCCGCCCAGATGGAGCGCGCCGTCAAGGGCCTCGTCGACGGCCGCTACCAGTGGGTCGTGTTCACCTCCTCCAACGCGGTGCGCGCCGTGTGGGAGAAGTTCGTCGAGTTCGGCCTCGACGCCCGCGCCTTCTCCGGCGTGAAGATCGCCTGCGTCGGCGAAGGCACCGCCGCCCGCGTCCGCGAACTGGGCATCCAGCCCGAGCTGCTGCCCAGCGGCGAGCAGTCCAGCCTCGGCCTGCTCGAGGTGTTCCCGCCGTACGACGACGTCCTGGACCCAGTCAACCGCGTCCTGCTGCCGCGCGCCGACATCGCCACCGAGACGCTCGCCGAGGGCCTGACCGCCCGCGGCTGGGAGATCGAGGACGTCACCGCCTACCGCACCGTCCGCGCCGCCCCGCCGGCCGCCGAGATCCGCGAGATGATCAAGACCGGCGGGTTCGACGCCGTGTGCTTCACCAGCTCCTCGACCGTGCGCAATCTCGTCGGCATCGCCGGCAAGCCGCACGCCCGCACGC
>NZ_JAALDU010000052.1 GCF_014145015.1 Dietzia sp. E1
CTCATCGACACCAGATAACCACCCTCTACAAAACCCGGAGCTTGACAGTTCATCAGCCTCTTCGCCTACCTGTGCTTCACGATGCTTGCCCCCTGGCAGTTGAACAAGTACGAGGATCTCAAGGCACGCAATGCCAGCTCGTTGAGAGCAGCGTGGCAGGGCCGGTTCCGTTGGACGAAGTGATCCGGCGGGAGGGATCTCTCGGTGATTCCGAGTGGCATCTGGTTACTGCGCGCGGAAGTTACCTGCCCATGGAGGATGTCCTGTTGCGGATGCAGTCCGTCGACGGTGAACTCGTGTACCAGGCACTTCGTGCATTCCGCACCGACAGTGGTGACTCCCTGCTCGTCAACCGCGGATGGGTCCGCGTCGGCGACGACAACGCGGTCCCGGACTTCCCGTCCGCGCCGACGGGCCAGCTGACCATCATCGCCCGCCTCAGGATCCCGATGGATGCTCCCGCCCAACCCATCGTTCTGCACGATTGGAACATGGTGCGCAACATCGACCCCCCCGTCATCGGGGACCTCCTCGGCACCGACTTGTCGCCCTATTATCTCCAGCTCGCCGGTGGGCAGCCCGGGTCTTTGGAACCGATGCCAGTGCCGTCCACCGAGTCGGGTCCGTACTTGTCGTACGGACTGCAGTGGATGGCCTTCGGGGTCCTCGCTCCCATCGGCCTGGGCTACTTCGTGTGGAGCGAGATACGTCAGCGCCGTCGTCTGGACGACGAGGACAACGATGCCGCCGCGGCGCGGCCACGCAAGGGCGGGAACCGGGCAGCAGGTCCCGGGCAGGACACCACAGCGTCGCAGGCCCCGTCGGGCCCTCCCGCGGCCACGGTTGGAGACGATGGTCCATCGGACGAGGCCGCGGACTCAGACCGGCTCGTAGCGGCGGCCATGCGTGATCGCTACGGTGACCGGTTCGCATCCGAGTATCGACGCAGCTCGCGTGGAGGCAACCGCGCCTGATCGTCTGCGACAGCAGTCGATAGCTGTACGAGGAGTTGGACAGCGGGCGGGGGACCGGGTCCGAGAGCCATCCGGCGTGCGCTGCTTTGATCTGGGAGCGCCTGCGCAGACTGCGGTGTGCCGCCCCCGAGTGAGCCGAGGACTGACTCGCGGAACGCGATCTGCTGTTCGGCGAGCGTTTCTAGACGAGGGTGGTCCAGTAGTCCCAGAAGCGGTGCGTGATGAGCAGCAGGACAAGTAGGTACCAGGCGGTAAGTATCGCGCCCCGGTATTCGGTAACTACGGCGATGAGGCGCGCAAGACCCGCCGAATCGCTGCGGCGTAGTGGCTGAAGATTGCACAGGGTGCAGTACCAGAAGATCGGTATGGTCACCGCCCAGACGATCATGCAGTACGGGCACAGGGCACCGATGCTGTACAAGCTTTGGTAGATGAGCCAGTGGATGAACACCACCGCGAAGGTGACGCCTACTTGGATGCTGGCCCACAGCCAGCGCTGAAATGCTCCCCCCGCCAGGAGCGCAGCACCCAGGGCCGTGGTGGCGGCGAATCCGGCGATGCCGATGATCGGATTGGGGATGCCAAAGGCCTCGGCCTGCGCGGTGGTCATCACCGACCCGCAGGACAGGACAGGGTTGATGCTGCAGGACGGGACGTAGCCCGGGTTCTCGATCAGCGCGATCTTCTCCACCAGCAGCACTACCGCCGCGACCAGGCCGATGAGCCCACCAACGATCAGCACCACCGCGAGCCTGCGGTGGGGGTACTGATCCGGGCCGGCGTTGGTGGAGTGTGCGACCGGGGTGGCTGAGCTATTCGAGGGCAGCATTGATGCTGTTCTCGAGATCGGTGACGCTGGTCGGCTCGAGGCGCTCCCCGTCCAGGAAGAAGGTCGGCGTGCCACTGACCCCGAGGCTCTGACCGTCCTGCTTGCTCTGCTCGATGCGCTCGAGGGTGGCCGGGTCGTTGTATGCGCTCTCGAAGCGCTCCATATCTAACCCCAGTTCCTCGGCATAGCCGAAAAATCTGTCCATTTGCGGGGTTTGTTGGTGGCCCCACTGCTCGGGAGTGTCAAACAACTTGCGGTACATGGCCTCGAACCGGCCTTGCTCGGCGGCGGCCTCGGCGGCCAGGGCCGCCGCCATAGAGTTGTCGTGCAGGGGCATGTGGCGCACCACGAACGTCACCCGGTCTCCGTACTGCTCGCGGAGGTCCTCAATTGTCGGATAGAGCGCGATGCAGGCTTCGCATTCGAAATCGAGGAACTCAACGAAGACGGCGTCACCGCCCTCAGACAGTCGGGGACTGTCCTCACGCACCAACACTCCGGTGCCCGGACTGTCATCAGGACGTGCCTGCTCGGAGCCGGAATCGTTCCCGGCAGCCAGTAAGGCCACCACCAGGACGACCAGCGCAGCCGTGATCAGCGCTAGCGAGAGCTTCAGATTCTTACTCAACAGATTGTCCGCTTTCTAACTCATGCGTGCCCCGACGTGATCACTGGATGATAATCGGGCAGCCGTTGCTTCGGCGGTGAGGCGGTGACCATGACCCCCGGTGGTTGCGTGCGGCTATCCCTCCAATGCGCTCTCTCCGACGTAGCCGCCCTCGTGGCACCCCGGTGGGATCGCGAACACGGCGGAGCCGATCGGAACCGTCCAGGTGTTGAGCATGTCCTGCTCTGCCAGTCGCTGCTGGATCGGCACGAACTGGCGTACCGGGTCGGCCTGGTAGGAAGCGAACAACAGACCGGAGTTGCTGATCTGGCCGGACTCCGGGACATCGTCATAGTTGTACGGTCGTCGCAGGATCGTCTCGGCCCGGACCCGTGGCCGGGCCCGGGCGATGTGTGACTCGGTGGGGATGACGGTCAACCCGGTGCGGTCCATTGCCTCGAAATCAGCGGGGTCGTGTTCTGTAGTACCGGTCAGTGGCGCGCCCGAGTCGAGTTTCCGTCCGATCGAGAGCTCACGGGAGCTCCGTTCGATCTCCTCCCAGGTGTCCATCGTCATCCGGATACGGCGCAGCACCAGGGAGGTGCCGCCCCGCATCCATCGCCGGTCGGCGCCATCGGAATAGAGCAACTGGTCGTAGTCGGCATCGGCCGGTGAGGGATTGGCGGTGCCGTCAATCTGACCGAAGAGGTTGCGTTGTGTCTGCCCGGACGGGTCGGTGCCCACGGCACGGCGGAACCCTCGCTGCGCCCACCGCTGAGTGACCGCGTCGCGAACACCTGAGGACAGAATTCGGGCCGAGTGTGCGACGGTGAGCGGGTCGTCGGCACAGACCTGCAACAGCAGATCGCCGCCGGACCACCGGTCCTCGAGCCGGTCGATCTGTGGGAAGTCCGGCAGCGGCTGCAACCACTCCGGGGTGCGGCGGCCAAGCCCGACCTTGCCGAGCAGCTCCGTGCCGAAACCGATGGTGACCGTCAACCGGGACGGTCCTTCAGCCAACTCGTGTTGCAGGTCGGCGAGACCGCCGCGCCCCTGCGTGAGCCGGGCCGCGTCCTGGGTCCAGGCTCGCAGTACGCCGATGAGGTCGGTGCCGCGAACACCCTCTCGCAGATCGAATGCCACATACGCCGCATGCGCCTGCGGCGCCGTGGTGACGCCGGACTGACGGTCACCATAGAAGGGCTCGGTGGCCGCGCCGACGGCCCGGGAGTTGGCCACCGCGTCGCGATCAGGGGTCCGAGCAGTGGCGGTACGCTCACCCACTCCCCACCCCGCCGCACCTCCGGCGACGGCGGCCCCGCCGACCAGGAAGGATCTGCGATTCAACGCCGAGCGATGGTTTTGGTCGCCCATGTCCCGTCACTCCCCGCCCTGGTACTGCTCATTGCCCCCCTCGAACGACCGTGCCGAGGCGACGATCTCGCTCGTATCGCCGTTCTCCAATGTGAGGGTCACGGTGACTTCCTGGCCCGTGCGGATCGCTTCGTGCACTCCCATCAGCATGATGTGATTCCCGCCAGGCTCGAACACAAGCTCTCCGCCCGCCGGGATGACAAAGCCGCCCTCTCGCGCCCGCATCATCGAGCCACCCGCCGCCCCCGAGACGGTCTCGTGCAACTCGGCCTCACCGGAAACCGCGGAGGTCACCTCGACCAGGCGGACATCCGCATCGGATTGATTTCGCACGATTCCAAACACCGGTGCCATCGCGCCGCCGTCGCCGTGCGCGTTCGAATCACCGGAACCGGGGTCACCAGTGACCTCGCCGTGGTCAGTACCCCCATTGACGTCAGTGGCCTTGACCCACGCATCCTCCACCACAATGGGCGCCGCGCCAGCGGTCGCGGCTGCGGTCGTCTCCGTCTCGGTCTCGGTGTTCTCCGAGGTGCACCCGGCCAGGCCCAGGGCGACCGCGGCGATCACCGCGACGAAGGGGGTCCTACGCATAGCTCACTCGCATCCATCTAGCTCCACGCACTTGAACCGAGACAACCCCTATCTCCAAACGGAGCGCCGCACCGGCGTGGAAAAGTTACGGCGCAGTTCGGACTGCAACGGCTAGCCAAGAGTCTATAATGTGGCGCTTCGGTCCGGCCCACCGGTCGTGGCGTGCGGTGGAAGAGACAGAGCCGGGCCGCATCGGCCGGGTACGGCCGCGTCGTCACCTAGTCGGACAGGTACGACCGAACTAGAGGCGAGCGCGACGTCATCGACTGGCTGCCGACCAAGCGGGCTCGCGCTCTGCGGGCAGGGGATAGACCTGCCGGGTCAGCCGCTGCCAGGCATCTGCCGCAGAATATCGGTGCAACTCGGACTCTCTGTCGCGGAAGGCGCGCAGGTCCTGACATCGCGCGTCGTGATCGTCGCTGACCCGCCACCAGATCTCACCCCACCTCCCGACTGATCCGGGCGCGCACCGCTCAGGCCGCGCAAGCGGTGGAACCGGTGCTCTGATGGGGGCGCTAGGAGCGCACCCCGAACGCGGCCACGAGGCCGAACCACAAGGCCGATGCTGCCGCGGCCACCTCAGTTGTCATGAGGTCCCCTGACTTGCCGGGCTGCAACTTCTGGCGTCTCCCACACCTCGATCCTGTCGCGGCCGGTAAGGGTGGCCACGATCAGCACCACAGCGCCACCGGTGATGAAGACATCGGCGAGGTTGAAAGTAGGGAACCATCCGGTGTGCAGGTAGTCAGTCACCACCCCGTCGGGGGCGCGATCGATGAAGTTGGCCACAGCTCCGCCCAAGACCAGGGCCAACGCCAGTCGTACTGTGCGCGTTGCTGTGCCGGTGGCCCGCCAGGTGAAGAGCGCCAGCGCACCGATGATGAGTCCAGTGATGCCGAGAACGACGCCGGCGGGAAGGCCAGCGCCGAGGCTGAACGCCACCCCGGAGTTGAAACCCAGGCGCAGCTGCATTGGTCCCAGATCCACCGTGTGGCCGTCGGCCAGTGCTCCGCCCGCCCAAGCCTTAGCTCCGAGGTCCGCCGCGGCCAGCAGCATGACGGAGACGACCAGAGCAGTTCGCGCCAGGGCACCTTGTTCGCTTTGTCGGGGTGGTTCAGTAACGGGATTGACGTCCTTCGACATGGCATCATCTTCCTCGACTCGAAACCGAGACGGCAGGAAACCTCGAACGCGACCGACCAAGCCCCCACGTGGAGGCGGTGTTCAGACGCAGCAGGAGGTGGGCAGTTCGGTGTGGAAGGTGCCTGCGACCAGGCGCAGAGCTTCGGAGACGGTCAAATAGGGGGCCCAGGTGTCGGCGATCTGGCGGGTGGTCATCCCGGCTGTGATGGCGTAAGTCGCCGCGAGCATGACTTCTCCGGCGTGGTCTCCGATTGCGCTGAGTCCGAGGATTCTTCCGGTTTCTGTTTCGGCGACCATCTTGATCGCCCCGCGGGTGTCCTGGTCGACTAAGGCGCGCGGCAGGTCCTCGAAGCTCATCACCCGGGATTGGCATCGGTGCCCGGCGGCCCGGGCTGCGGCTTCGGTGAGCCCGGCGGTGGCCAGTTGGGGGCGGGAGAAGATCACCGTCGGCAGTCCGGTGTAGTCGACGACCTCGGCTGGGCCCTGCGGATCGGTCCGAAGAGCGTTGGCCGCGGCGGCTTTCCCGGTGGCAGCAGCGACGTAGACGAACTGGGGTGCCGAGGTGGCGTCACCGGCGGCGAAGACGCGCCGGTTGGTGGTGCGCTGATGCTCGTCGACGAGGATGAATCCGTCCGGGTCGGTGGCGATTCCTGCGGCTGGCAGGTTGAGGCGGTCTGTGGACGGGCGACGCCCGGTGGCCACTAGTAGCCGTTCTGCGCAGTGGCTGCGGCCCGAAGCGGTACGGACTGTGACCTGTGCGTTCTGCCGGTCGACAGAGGTGGCGTGCTCCTCGATCACCGTGATCCCGTCCTGAGCCAGGGCCTGGCGAAGGATGGCGACCATCTCCGGCTCGGCAGCAGGGGTGATCCTGCCGATGATGGTCACCCGGGTGCCCAGATGGGCGAAGAGTTGGGCCTGTTCGATACCGACGTAGCCACCGCCAATGACGATCATGGAGTCGGGCAGTTCAGTTAATTCCATGGCGGTGGTCGAGGTCAGATGCTCCACCTCGTCCAGCCCGGTCACCTCCTTCGGTAGTGCCGGTTCTGCTCCGGTGGCCAGTACCACCGAACCGGCCGCCACCGGATCCCCATCCATCACCAGAGTGTCGGGATCGAGGAAGGAAGCCTCCCCACGGCGGATCTCGAAGCCATGGGCGTTCGCGACGTCGGCGTACTTGGTCTCCCGCAGTCGAGTGACCAGCTGGTCCTTCTGCTTGACCAGCGCTCCCAGATCAACGCCCCGGGCGAGGGTGGGGACCCCGGGGAAGGGATTGGTCAGTGCGACCTGGCGGGTGCCGGCAGCGGCCAGCAGCGCCTTGGACGGGACGCACCCGATGTTCACGCAGGTGCCGCCGATGGTGCCGTGCTCGATCACCAGCACCGTCCTGCCGGCCTGGCGAGCGGTGATAGCGGCCGCCATGGCTGCCCCGCCGGAGCCCACCACCGCCAAATCGAATTCGAAACCCGGTTCCATCAGATGGCCCCTCTCTTTCTTCGCTCATTAGGATGGACCTTCCAGCGCACTGGAAGGTCAACCCAGGCGGTCTCGAAGGAGCGGTAATTCCAATGAGGATCGGCGAACTGGCTGCCACGGCGGGCACCACTCCGAAAACCCTTCGCTACTACGAATCCGTGGGCCTGCTCCCGCCCCCACAACGAACCCTCAACGGCTACCGTGACTACCCCGAGCACGTGATCTCCCGGCTCGATTTCATCCGGCGGGGCCAGAGCGCGGGACTATCGCTTGCCCGCATCGGTGAGATCCTCCGGATTCGCGATGACGGACAGGCACCTTGCGCTCACGTCGACACGCTCCTGGTGACTCGACTGGACGAGATCGACCAGCAGATAGCCGATCTCTTGCAGCTGCGTCAGGCAGTCGCCCAGCTCCAGTCCGCCAGCCGCACAGTGGACCCTGCGACCTGCCAAGCCGAGACGATCTGCCGCTACCTCTGACTGGCGGTGCTGTGGTCCATGCGGGACGCACCGCCTTCCCTGCCGGCCGGGGGCCGCGACCCGGCGGGGGGTTGTTGATGCGGGGAGGGGGGGTTGTCAGGTGAGTCTCATGGTGGTCAGGCAGGTGAGGTCCTGGTCTCCGGTGGCGATCGGAACAGTGGCCGACTTGTCGTCGTAGTCGATGGTGAGCGTGGCAGTGATGTCTCGCGGTAGCCAGAATCCGAGGAAGCCGTTGTCGTAGGTGGTGCGTGGTTCGTCGATGAGGATGTCTCCGGTGGCGGTATCGGTGACGGTGACGTGCACCTCTTCGGTGGCCATCTCGCCGCGGCAGGTGGTCAGGCTGTGGAACTGGCAGGGGTGGGTGCTGGTGTTGTAGGGCGCCACTGACAGATAGAACTGGTCATCTGGCATAGGCATCGTTGCCAGGCCCTCATCGCTACTGGTCAAGACCAGTTCGGTCGGCTGCGCCGAGGCGATCAGATCATCCGGCCTATCGGCCACCGGCATGGTGTCGAGTTTGTTGATGATCTGGGGCGCGTCGAGACCGGCGAGGCCGTAGGACTCCAACGACGGGTTGGGTGGTTCTGTCGAAGCGTTCTCGGACGGCCCGGTCGAGCAGCCGGCGAAAGTTAACGCGGCGGCAGCAAGGAACGCGGACGCGACTCGTCGCCGCGAGTGGTGTCTGATGGTCATCGTGTTTATCATCGCTCCATCGCTCTTGTGACGGATTCTGGACTCAGGTCGAGGCGCCGCAGCAGCTGGGCGTTGAGAGCGACAACGACTGTTGACAGCGACATGAGGATGGCGCCGACGCTCATGGGCAGCACGAATCCGACCGGGGCCAACACGCCGGCGGCGAGAGGCACGGCGGCAAGGTTGTAGCCGGCGGCCCACCACAGGTTCTGCTTCAT
>NZ_JAALDU010000538.1 GCF_014145015.1 Dietzia sp. E1
TGGGGGCTCGGTCAGGTGCCGCGCCGGGTCGGGTCAGGCGCGGGCCGCGCGCCGGCCGGCGAGGACCGCGTCGACGCTGTAGCGGCCGGGGCCGACCAGACCGAAGACCGCGGCAGCGAGTCCGACCACGGCGACGAGCTCCCAGCCGTTGTTGGAGACGTAGACGCCGGAGCCGGCGTGGACGGTGAAGAACGCGCCGATCATGACGACGACGACGAGGACGGCGACCAGGGGGGGTGAGCAGTCCCAGGATGAGCAGGATGCCTCCCACGAGCTCGATCGCGCCGACGGCGGCGGCGGCGGCGGCCGTGGCCCCGGGGATGCCGACCGAGTCGAAGAAGGCGCCGGTGCCCTCGATGCCGTTGATGGCGAACTTCTCCCAGCCGTGGGCGATGAGGACGACGCCCAGGATGACGCGCGTGATGAGCAGGCCCGCGTCGCGGACGGTCGCGGGGACGGGCAGGAGCCGACTGTCGACGGCCTCGGGGCGGGTGGCCGTGCTGGTGGTCATGGGAGTCCTCTCGGTAAGTGATACGGCACATACTTTTACCCACCCGCTATGTGTCGTGTCAACTAGGTCGCTATAGTGGGGCTATGGCAGATCAGGCTCGGAATCACCAGGTGCGATGGCTGGACAGCGAGGAGAAGGCCCTGTGGCGGGACTACCTCGCCGTCCAGGGCCGCCTCCACCTCGAGATCCAGCGGGACCTCAAGGCGTCCTCCGATCTGACCGAGCCCGAGTTCGAGGTCCTCGTGTACCTCAGCGAGGCGGACGGCCCGCAGCGCATGACCGCCCTGGCCGACGTCCTCATGTGGGAGCGCAGCCGGCTCTCCCACCAGGTGAGCCGCATGATCAAGCGCGGCCTCGTGCAACGCACCGCCTGCCCCGAGGACGGCCGGGGGGCGTTCGTCTCCGCGACCGACGAGGGGATGCGGGCCATCGAGCAGGCCGCCCCGGACCACGTCGCCACCGTGCGGCGGGAGTTCCTCGACCGCCTCGGCGAGGACGACAAGCGGGAGCTCGCCCGACTTCTCGCCAAGGTGCGGGGCGCGGACGGGGCTGAGGCGACTCGGCGATCCGCCGTCGCGGGCGTACCCTCAGGGGCGTGAACGCAGTGCTCGTGGTGGTCATGGTGCTCCTCGTGGGGCTCGCGGTCGTGGTCGGCGGCACCGGGCTGGCGGGCCTCCTCGGCCGACTCCCCGGCAACGGCGTCCTCGGCGTTCGCACGCCCGAAACCCGCCGCTCCCCCGAGGCGTGGGAGCTCGCCAACCGGGCCGCCGGACCCGCGTTCCTCGGCTCCGGTCTCGTGCTCCTGCTCGGTGCGCTCGCCCTGGGACTGATCGGCGGCTGGGTGGGCGGCCTCGTCGTCGTCGTCTCCCTCGTCGGCTCCCTCGCCCTGCTCAGCGTCGCCGGCCTCGCCGGGGCACGCGCGGCGGCGATCTGGGCCGCCACCCAGGACGACGACCAGGCCGGATGTGGCTGCGGCCCCGACGGTTGCGGCGGCCACTCCGGCACCGACACC
>NZ_JAALDU010000539.1 GCF_014145015.1 Dietzia sp. E1
CGCGGACGTGCGCCCGGCCGGGCCCGCGGGCGTCCTCGACGCACTCGCCGCCTCGGCCGTGGCCATGTCCGTGGGCGCGCGGGCCGAGCACGTCGCCGCGGCCCTGCGTTCGTTCACGGTGGGCGCCCATCGCGCCGAACCGGTCGGAGTCGTCGACGGGGTCACCTACATCGACGACTCTAAGGCCACCAATCCGCACGCCGCCCGCACCTCGCTGCTCGCGGGCGGGCCGATGGTGTGGATCGCCGGCGGACTGCTCAAGGGCGCCGACGTCGAGCCACTGGTCGCCGAGGTCGCCGATGTCCTGCGCGGGGTGGTCCTCATCGGCCGCGACCGCGGGCGGATCGCCGGGGCATTGGCACGACACGCGCCGACGGTGCCCGTCGTGGAGCTGGCCTCGGGAGACGATGACGACGCTGCGGGTCCCGACGAGCCGCAGCAGACGATGGACCGCGCGGTCGCCGAGGCCGCGCGGATGGCCACCGGAGGCGACACCGTGTTGCTCGCCCCGGCTGCCGCGTCGATGGACATGTTCACCGACTACGGCCACCGGGGGCGCAGCTTCGTCCTCGCCGTGGGCCGCGTGGCCGGGAGGTAGAGGCTATGGCACTGCGACACAAGGCACCTCACGACCGGGCCGTCACGGCCGGCGGACCCGACGCGGCCGAGAGCGGCGACCGGGCCGATCGGCCCGACCTGCTCGGGCGTATCGCCGCGCCACTGGCCGCGATCAACCGGGCACCCCTGACGTCGTACCACGTGGTCATGGTGGTCACGGCCCTGCTCACGGTCATCGGACTGGGCATGGTGCTGTCCAGCTCCAACGTGCTGGCCTTCTCCGGCGGTGGCACGCCGTTCGACATCTTCCTGCGCCAGGCGATGTTCGTGCTCATCGGCTGGATGGGCTTCGTCCTGGCCCTGCGCCTGCGCATCGAGCTGCTGCGCGCCGCGGCGTTCCCGCTGCTGCTCGTGTCCATCGGTTTGCTCGTCGCGGTGCTCATCCCCGGCATCGGCTCCGAGGTCAACGGCTCCCGTGGCTGGATCGACCTCGGCATCTTCTCGATCCAGCCCGCCGAGATCGCCAAGTTCGCCCTCATCATCTGGGCGTCGTCCGTGGTCGCCAAGCGCGTTCGGACGGGCTACTGGCTGGACCTGCTCTTCCCGGCGGTCGTCGGGTACCTCATCGTGGCGGTCCTCGTCGTCGTCGCCCCCGACCTGGGCATGGCCACCGCGGTGACCATCGCGTTCCTGTGCATCCTGTGGTTCTCCGGCTACCCGGCGCGGCACTTCGCGTGGGTGATCGCCGTCGGCGTCGTCGTCTTCGGCGTCCTCGCCGTGGCGTTCGCCTACCGCTTCGAGCGGATCCGGACCTACCTCGACACGTTCCGCGGTGACTTCTCCAACCCCCAGGGCGCGGCGTACCAGTCGTACCAGGGCATGCTCTCCCTGGCCGACGGCGGACTGTTCGGCGTCGGCCTGGGGCAGTCGAGCGCCAAGTGGTTCTACCTGCCGGAGGCCACCAACGACTTCATCTTCGCCATCATCGGCGAGGAGCTCGGCTGGTTCGGTGCCGCGGTCGTCGTCTCGCTCTACCTCACCCTCGGGTGGGTCGGCATGCGGATCGCCATGCGGTCGGTGGACCCGTTCCGCCGCCTGCTCGCCGGCACCATCTCCGCGACGATCGTCCTGCAGGCGTTCATCAACATCGGCTACGTCGTGGGCCTGCTGCCGGTGACCGGTCTGCAGCTGCCGCTCATCTCCAACGGCGGTACCTCCGCCGTCGTCACGCTCACCTCGCTCGGGCTGCTCGCCAACTGCGCCCGGCACGAGCCCGAGGCCATCTCCGCGATCCTCAGCTCCCCGAGCCGTCGCCGGCACCGGTGGTTCTCCCTGCCCGACCCGCGCCCCTACCGGCCCGAGCGCCCCGTCCCCGCCTCGTCGGCGCCCGGTCGCTCGAGCGAGGGCGCCCGGCGGTACGGCGACCCCGTCACCCGCCGCCAGCCGGCCC
>NZ_JAALDU010000540.1 GCF_014145015.1 Dietzia sp. E1
CGGGGCGCGAGGACCCGTCGGCGCCGGCCGAGCTGTGGCGGGTCGCCGGCCACACGGTCGGTGGCGCGCCCGCGACGGTCGGGGTGATCGCGACCGTGACCCGCAACTTCTGCGCGGCCTGCGACCGCACCCGCCTCACCGCCGAGGGCACGGTGCGGTCGTGCCTGTTCAGTGACGACGAGACCGACGTGCTCGGCGTGCTGCGCTCGGGCGCCCCGGACTCCGAGGTCGCGGAGGTCTGGCGGGGCGCGATGTGGGGCAAGCAGGCCGGGCACGGGATCGGCGGTACGGCCTTCCACAGGCCGCGGCGGTCGATGGGAGCCATTGGTGGTTGACGTGTCAGTGTCGAGCGATAGAGTTGATGATGTGAGCAGCACACCGGATGTGGGACGAGCGCCGCGGGTGATCACCGTGGGCTACTACGCCGCGGCGGAGGACGCCGCCGGTACCGCCCGCGAACGACTGCACACCCACGCCACCACCGTCGGGGAGCTGGCGCGCGAGGTGTGCGAGCGGCACGGTGAGCCGCTCGCCAGCATCGTCACGGTGTCCTCCTTCCTGGTGGGCGACGAGACCACCCGGGATCCGAAGACCCCGATCGACGGCGTCTCCGCCATCGATGTACTGCCCCCGTTCGCCGGCGGCTGAGCGATGAACCGGAGCCGGGGGGTCAGCGTGCTGACGATCGCCCTGGCGTGCACGGTGGTCGGTGCCTGCGCGACGGAGGAGCCCGAGGACGAGACCACGACCATCGGGGTCGCGGCCGCCCCGTCGTTGTCCGCGGCGTTCACGGAGATGATCGACATCTTCGAGGACGAGCATCCCGGGGTCACCGTCAGCCTCGAGCTGGGCCGGTCGGACACCATCGCCGCCGGGCTACCGGGGCGGGACGACATCAACGTCTTCGCGTCCGCGAGCGAGGAGGCCATGCAGCAGGTGGTGGACGCCGGCGTGGCGGTCGACCCCCGCGTCTTCGCCCGCAACCACGTCGTGGTGGCCGTGCCGTCCGGGAACCCGCGCCGGATCACGGGGCTGCGCGACCTCGAACGCC
>NZ_JAALDU010000541.1 GCF_014145015.1 Dietzia sp. E1
CTTGAAAAAGACTGTGATGAGTCGGTCGGGGTGAGCTCGCGTCAGATGAGCTTCTGCGCCACGAGGTACTTGGCGATGTCGTTGCCGCCCTCGCCCTCGTCGACGACCTTCTCACCGGCCGCACGCGGCGGCTTGGGGGCGGAGGAGGTCACAGTCGACGCGGCGTTGTCCTTGCCGACCTGGCCGGCCTCGACGTTCGCGTCGGCCAGGGTGAGGACCTCGACCGGCTTCTTCTTGGCGGCCATGATGCCCTTGAAGGACGGGAACCGCGGCTCGTTGATCTTCTCGCCGACCGACACGACGCACGGCAGGGAGGCCTCGACCTCGAAGATGCCCTCGTCGGTCTCGCGCTCGCCCCGGGCCACGCCGTCGGCGATCTCGAGGGTGCGCATGTGGGTGAGCTGGGGCAGGCCCAGGTACTCGGCGAGGATGGCCGGGACGGCACCCATGCGGCCGTCGGTGGCCTCGTTGCCGGCGATGACCAGCTCGGTGCCCTCGATGGTGCCCAGCACGTTGGCCAGGGCCCACGCGGTCTGGACGACGTCGGAACCGTGGAGGCCCTCGTCGTTGAGGTGGACCGCCTTGTCGGCACCCATCGACAGGGCCTTGCGGATGGCCTCGGTGGCGCGATCCGGTCCGGCGCACAGGACGGTGACCTCGCCGCCGTTGGCCTCCTTGATCTGGAGCGCCTGCTCGACGGCCTTCTCGTTGATCTCGTCCAGGACCGCGTCCGCGGCCTCGCGGTCCAGGGTGTAGTCCCCGTCCGAGAGCTTGCGCTCGGAATAGGTGTCGGGAACCTGCTTGATCAGTACGACGATGTTCGTCATGGGCCTGCGTCGACCTCCTGCGAGTCGGGGGCGGGGTGCGCCCCGTCATGACCGGGCGCACCGGATTGTGGTCCTACCTGACACAATAACGGCACCGGCGTCACGGTGGCGGGCCGGGTTCGCCCGCCTCAGTTGATCCGCTTCTCCCAGCCCGCCCACGCGGCGTCGCGCAGTTCGTTCTTGCGCACCTTGCCGGTGGACGTCCGCGGCAGCGCCTCGGTGAGCTCCACCGCGCCGGGGACCTTGTAGCGGGCGATCTTCGTGCGGCAGTGCTCGATCACGCCGGCCTCGTCGAGCTGCGCCCCCGGCCGCACCACGACGTAGGCCTTGGGCCGCTCGCCCCACTTCTCGTCGGGCATGGACACCACGGCGCAGTCCACGACGTCGGGGTGGGAGACGATCGCCTGCTCGACCTCGATCGTGGAGATGTTCTCGCCGCCGGAGACCACCACGTCCTTGGCTCGGTCGAGCAGCTGCACGTATCCGTCGGGGTGCATCACGCCGAGGTCACCGGAGTGGAACCAGCCCCCTGCGAACGCGGCGGCGGTGGCCTCGGGGTCGTTGAAGTAGCCCTTCATGACGCCGTTGCCGGTCATCACGACCTCGCCCATCGTCACGCCGTCGGCGGGCACGTCGATCAGACGGGTCTCCCCGGGCGAGGTCCGCTCGACCACGCGCACGGTGTCGGCGTGGATCATCGCCACGCCCTGGCGGGACTTGAGGCCGGCGCGCTCGTCGGGGTCGAGATCGGCCCAGCCGGGCTGTGGGGTGCACACGATGAAGGGGCCGTAGGTCTCGGTGAGTCCGTACACCTGGGTGACGTCGATCCCGAGCTCCTCGAAGCGGCGCAGGATGGTCGGCGAGGGCGGCGCCCCGGCGGTGATCATGCGGATCCCCTCGATCGGCCGGGCGGCCGGGTCGTCCGCGATGGTGCTCAACACGGCGGGGGCACCGGCGAGGCGGTTGATCCCCTCGTCGTCGAACAGTCTCCAGATGTCCTCCCCCCGGACGGCGCGCAGACACACGTGGGTGCCCCGCGCCCCGGTCAGCGCCCAGGTGGTGCACCAGCCGTTGCAGTGGAACATCGGCAGCGTCCACAGGTACCGCGAGTCGGCGTCGAGGCCCTGGGTGACGATCTCGCCGAGCACGTTGAGGTAGGCGCCGCGGTGGGTGTACATGACGCCCTTGGGACGCCCGGTGGTGCCGGAGGTGTAGTTGACGGCGATGACGGAGTCCTCGTCGGCGACCGTCCACGGCACGGGCTGCGGCGAGGCGGTCGCGAGCCCCTCCTCGAGCGCCTCGGCGCGCGGGCCGAAGCGGGACACGTCGGGCTGGGTTCCGTCGGCGTCGGGCGCGACCAGGAGCAGCCGCAGCGCGTCGGGGACCTCGTCGCCCAGGCCGGCGAGCAGGTCGGCGTCGGCGATGAGCACCTCGATGCCGGCGTGGTCGACGATGTAGGCGATCTCGGCCGGCGCCAGACGGGTGTTGAGGGCGACCACGGCCCCGCCGGCGAGCGGGACGGCGAACTGGGCGAGCAGGGCCTCCGCGGAGTTGGGGGCGAGGACGC
>NZ_JAALDU010000542.1 GCF_014145015.1 Dietzia sp. E1
AGGCGGTGATCGTGCCGCCGGTGGTGCAGATCACGATGTGGGGGGTATCGGTGCTGGTCTGAGCGCTGGTCACCCGGTCCACAGTGCTGTGCGGGCGGCTCGTGGTCAAACACCCGGGCCGCCGACGATGGAACAATGACCGACCAGTGTTCGTTGGGCCGGTGACACGGCCCGGAGCCTGAACCGGCTCGGCGCCGGATGCCCGGTGCCCCACATCTCGACGAAAGGACCCCGCGTGAGTCTTCGACGGACCATCGCCGCTCTCTCCCTGTCCGCATTCGCCATGGGTGGCCTCGCCGCCTGTGGGGGCGGAGGCGATGAGCGCGAGACCGCACCCGCGCCCACCACGAGCGCGCAGGAGACCGCCACCGTGCCCACCGCCGCGGAGCTGACCGGGCTCCTCGACCGGGCGTCCGATCCCGCCGTTCCGGTGGAGGAGAAGGTCGACCTCGTCGAGGGGGGTGCCGAGGCGCCCGAGATCTTCGACCAGATCGCCGCCCTCAAGGCCGAGCAGGGCGCCGGCGTGACGATCACCGGCGTGGCGGAGGGCGACATCCCCGGCACGCTCATCGCCAACGCGGTGATCACCCAGCCGGGCCAGGAGGACATCAACGTCCAGGCGCAGTTCATCAACCAGAACGGCCAGTGGCAGCTGCAGAAGTCCTTCGCCTGCGCGCTGATCACCAACGCCGGGCTCCAGCCGCCGGCCACCTGCGCCGCGGCCTGATCCGGGCGACCGCCGGCCGCCGCGCCGGCGGTCAGTCCACCGTGCGGAAGCTCAGCTCCGAGTCCTCCTCGTAGGTCGACCGTCGTCCGGAATCCGGGTCGACGTAGGCGGTCCGCGTGGAGGACTCGGTCGTCCCACCCACCGGCAGGGCGGCCCGCAGGTCGACCGTCAGCTCTCCGGAGCCGGAGACGTCGTAGGACTCCACGTCCAGGGCGACGCCCGGCCCGCCGTCCGGAGCGGGCGCGGTGAGGGTGTCCTGCGGATCGGGGGCCTCGGTGCGTGACCGGACGGTGGCGACGTCGCCGACGAGGTCCACCAGCTCGTAGGTGGTGACCCGGGTCGGGGCGACCGCGTCGTCGACCTGCCGGGTGACCGTCCACCGGGCGCCCACGCCGATCTCCTCGGTGGGGAACGCGACGGTCGCCTCCGAGATCGCGTTGGCGGTGATCTCGACGCCGGCGCGTGCGGCGTCGGTCGCACCCGCCGGTGCCGCCAGTGAGAGCTCGCGGATGACGCCGTCGGCGCTGCGGG
>NZ_JAALDU010000543.1 GCF_014145015.1 Dietzia sp. E1
TCATGACCCGGCTGACGTACTCGATGATCTCGCCGACGGTGTGCATGAACTGCGAGGTGTTGCCGTCCTGGCGCAGCTCGCTGGTC
This sequence comes from Dietzia sp. E1, assembly GCF_014145015.1. Taxonomy (GTDB): domain Bacteria; phylum Actinomycetota; class Actinomycetes; order Mycobacteriales; family Mycobacteriaceae; genus Dietzia; species Dietzia cinnamea_A. Next base: position 87 of record NZ_JAALDU010000543.1, read on the forward strand.
CCGTCCTCGTGCGTGACAGTGGTGCGGACGTCGAGACCGTTGGGGTCGAGGTCGGTGACGATCCACGGACCGAGCGGGCAGAAGGTGTCGTAGCCCTTGCCGCGCGTCCACTGTACGTCGGAGAGCTGCTGGTCGCGCGCGGTGACGTCGTTCGAGCAGGTGTAGCCCAGGATGACCTCGTGCGCGCGGGCGGCGGCGACGTCGCGGCACGGCTGCCCGATCACCACGGCGAGCTCGCCCTCGTGGTCGACCCGCTCGGAGCTCGGCGGGTACGCGATGGCGGCCTCGGGGCCGACGACCGAGGTGTTGGGCTTGAGGAAGATCAGCGGCTCCGCGGGGGCCTGCGAACCCATCTCCTCGGCGTGGTCGGCGTAGTTCTTGCCGACGCACACGATCTTCGACGCCAGGATGGGCGCGAGGAGACGCACGTCGGCCAGCGGCCACTCCCGGCCGGTGAACTCGGGGGTGCCGAACGGGTGCTCGGAGATCTCGGCACAGGTTAGGGAGGCAGGGTCGGCGACGTCCCCACGGACCTCGACGAAGGCGAACCCCTGCGGATGGGCGATACGGGCGAGACGCATACCGAGATCCTAGGGCGTACGGAGGTCACGCAGGACGCGCGCCCCACGGTCCCGGAGCTCGGCCAGCTGAGCGAGGTACAGCTCGGCGCAGGCGAGCGCGTCGACGGCCGCGTCGTGCGCGCGGTACCGGGGCAGTCCGTAGCGTCCCCGGGCACCCCACAGGCGCAGATCGTCGGGATCGGGATCCGCCGTGAACCCCATGTCGATCCCTCCGCTGAGGATCCGTCGCTGTAAGTCGAGTGTGTCGACGGCCTCGAGCGGCGGGCGTACCCCGTACACGCGCCGACACAGCACGCCGAGGAAGTCCATCTCGATCGTGCTGTAGTGCGCCAGCAGGACGCGTCCGGTCAGGGCGGTGAGCACCCGGTCGAGCACCTCCGCGACCCCGGACCCGCGCGCCACCTCGTCGTCGGTGAGGCCGTGCACGGTGGCGCTCTGGCCCACCCCGCCGTCGTCCCCCGACCGGCCGTCCGACCGCAGCACCATCGAGCCTGCCCCGCGCAGCACGATCCGGTCCCCGTCGACCGGGACGAATCCCACCGACACGACCCGGTCACGTCGCGGGTCGAGGCCCGTCGTCTCCACGTCCACGGCCAGCAGTCGCACCTCGTCGAGCGGCGTGGCGGGGCTCGGCGGCGGTGTCCGCAGGAAGGCGCCGAGGGGGCCGTCGGGCGCCCGGCGCGCCGC
>NZ_JAALDU010000544.1 GCF_014145015.1 Dietzia sp. E1
ACGCGCGTGAGGCCGGCCAGCACCTCCCGATGCCGTGCGGTGGCGGCCAGTAGAGCGGACATGAAGTCGGCCCCGACCGGCCCCACGACCGGTGCGACCGCGTCGATCGGCACCGCGTCGACCGCCTCGAGCGCGCTCCCCAGCGTGTCGGCCAGGGTGGTCAGTCCCGTGCCCAGTTCCCGTAAACCGTCGACATCGACATCGATCGCCCCGTCCGCCATGGCCTCGTCCCCTCAACGCCGTCTTCTCGTCCGTCACAGGGTTCGACGCGCAGGGGAGGCGATCCGGTTCCACCCGATCCACGATTTGTCCCGTGTGGAATCCTGACGGGCATGGACATCATCGTCGTGGACCACCCGCTGGTCGGGGACCGGCTCCGAACCCTGCGCGATTCCGCCACCGACACCGCCGGGTTCCGGGCCGCGATGGACGCGCTCGGGACCATGCTCTGTTACGAGGCGTTCCGCTCGATCCCGACGAAGCAGGTCCCGGTGACCACCCCCATCGTCGAGACGACAGGGGTGGCCGTGGACGGCGTGCCGCTGGTCGTCCCGGTCCTGCGCGCGGGCCTGGGCCTGCTGGACCCGGCAACCCGGTTGCTGCCCGGGGCGCAGGTCGGGTTCATCGGCCTGGCCCGCGACGAGGAGAGCCACGAGCCGGTGTCGTATCTGTGCTCGCTGCCCGAGGACCTCACCGGACGCCACGTGGTCGTGCTCGACCCGATGCTCGCGACCGGCGGCTCGCTGGTCACGACGCTGGAGACGCTCGCGGCGCGGGGCGCGACCGGCCTGACGGTGGTGTGCGTTCTGTGCGCGCCGGAGGGGATCGAGGCCGTGCGCGAGTCGGGTCTGGCGGCGACGCTGGTCACCGCGACGATCGACGAGCGTCTCGACGAGAACGCCTTCATCGTCCCCGGTCTGGGCGACGCGGGCGACCGCCTCTTCGGCCCCCGCTGACGGCTCGGGGCGGCTGACGCCTCCGCCGGGCGGTCCCGTCGGACGCCTGCCGGTCAGTCCACGTCGCCGCGGGCCACGGCCTCGGCGAC
>NZ_JAALDU010000545.1 GCF_014145015.1 Dietzia sp. E1
TTACCAGTCCTGCTCGTCGTAGATGATCACACCGCGGATGTTCTTGCCGTCGCGCATGTCCTGGTACCCCTGGTTGATCTCCTCGAGCCGGTACGTCTTGGTGACGAGCTCGTCCAGTTTGAGGTTCCCGGCGCGGTACTGGTGCAGCAGGTGCGGGATCTGCTTGCGCGGGCCGGTGCCACCGAAGATGGCGCCCTGCAGTGTCTTCTGCTGCATCGCCAGGTCCATGATTGACACCTGGGCGTCGACGGCCATCATGTCCCCCAGGCCCACCACGACACACCGGCGGCCCTTGCCCGTGAGGAGCAGACCGGGGAGCAGGTCTTTGCCCTCGACCACGCCCATCGTGAGGATGACCAGATCGGCCATCCGACCCCAGCTGATCTCTCCGACCAGTGCCATCGCCTCGTCCATGGAGCTGCAGGTGTGGGTGGCCCCGAACTCCTTGGCCTTCTCGCGCTTGAACTCGACCGGGTCGACGGCGACGATAGCGCGCGCACCCGCCGCCGCTGCACCCTGGACCGAGTTGATGCCGATCCCACCGACTCCCACGACCACCACGATGTCGCCCTCCTTGGCGCCGCCGATCTCCGTGGCCGAGCCCCAACCGGTGCACACCCCGCAGCCGAGAAGTGCGGCTTTGTCCAGCGGGATGTCCTTCTCGATCTTGATGACGGACGACTGGTGCACGGTGACGTGCGGGGCGAACGTCCCCAGGAGGCACATGGTGGCCACGTCCTCACCGTCGGCGGTGTGCACCCTGAAGCCGCCGTCGCTGATCGCACGCCCGGTGAGCAGTCCCGCGCCGTTGTCGCAGAGGTTCTGCAGGCCCTCTGAACACGGCGGGCAGGTACCGCAGGCGGGGATGAACGCCAGGACGACGTGGTCTCCCTCCTCTAGGCCGATCACACCCTCGCCGACCTTGGTGACGACCCCGGCACCCTCGTGACCGCCCATGATCGGGTAGGACTCGAACTGCAGGTCGCCGGTGAGCAGGTGCTCGTC
>NZ_JAALDU010000546.1 GCF_014145015.1 Dietzia sp. E1
CCCTTGGCGCGGGCGACGTAGTGGTCGATCTCCGACTGCTCGATCTCACCGTCCTCGGAGACGTTCATGTCCATATGGCACCGATCCGGCCCGGCGAGGTGAGACCGGGGAACGAGGCGCGGACTGGCACGTTAGTGAGAATTCGCCTGCGTTGACGAGAGTCAGCGCCGGGTGGTGGTGACGAGCGGAAAGAGACCCCACGGGGCGCGTGGGACGCGTTATGGGCGACGACGGCGAGGTGGGCTGACGCGGGCCGCTGGGCGGTGGCTGCGGGGCACGCTCTGCCGCTGCGGCGGTCTCGGTCAGGAGACCCCGCCTCCCGCGAGGAGGAAGATGGCGAAGGATGCCTAGGCACTCGCGGTGCGGGTCCCCTCGGATGAGAAACGTATGAGTACGCTCAATGCAGCCGCGGACTCGTCCGCTCGACTAGACAACTGACGGTGCTGAAGGAACGAGGGCCGGGTGGGGCACATCAGGTACGGCAGGTTCGCCGCGCTGTCCGCGGCGGGCCTGCTGGTCGCCAGCGCCGGTGCAGTCGTCACCGCGCAGACGGGCCTCAACATCTCCGCCGGCGAGCTGGTCGCGAGCGCCCAAGTGAGAGGTCTGAGCGCCGGCCACACCTCGATCCAGGCCGGGCACGGAATCCTCGAGGCTGCGGAGGATCCCGTAGCGATGGTGATCATGGAAGACGTCCGCATGAGTTACGTGTGCGCGCGGATGAAGAGCGTTAACGTCCCGTTCCTTGGCACCGTCACTATGACGGCCGTCCTCCCCGAGGGTGCGGACATCTACGCGGACAAGCTGACCATCGACTCCGCACTCCTGTCCGGGCCGATGGCGCTCGACGAGATGATCATCGGTGCGGGCGCCGCCGAGTCCACCTCGCGGTCCGGGAGCGCAGCGGTCGGCCTGTCCTCGGGCAGCCTCACCGCAGGGCACCTCGACGTGGAGCTCGCCGGCCTCCACGCCACCCGGCTCACCTCCTCGACCATCGAGCTGCGGGCGGAGCGCGGTGAAGCCAGCTGCTGAGGCGCCCGCGCCGGAGAACGACAGGCCACAGAGGGGTGCGGATCGCCCCGTCGCCGCAGCCATACTTCAGATCGCCTCCGGGGTCGTCGTCCTCGCGGTCGTCCTGGGAGTTGCATCCTTCGACGGGCTGGCGATCAGCTTCTCTGCCACATCCACGCCGATGGCGCTCTTCATCGGCTGCGGTCTCATCGCCTGCGGGGTGTCGACCTGGGCTCAGCCGACGACACGCATCCTGACCGGCCTGCTGGGCTTCGCCTTCTCTCTAGTCGCGCTCCCAGGCGCGAACCTCGGCGGGTTCATTGCCGGGACGGTGTTGGGAGTGCTCGGCTCCGCGGCAGCTCTGGCGTGGGCCCCGGGCGATCGACCGTCGAAGACGTAGTAGCCGTCTGCACATCCAGAGAAGGGGCATCGATCGCCCAACTGGGAATCGTCCTACTCCCCCGCACTCGGTGAAGACCACGTCGCGGTGGGATAGGCAGCGAGTTCGCGTCACGTGACGCTGGGTGATGACCTTCCGAGAGAGCCACGGCTGCCGTCCTCAGCTAAGTGTCCGCCGCCCCTCGAACTGGGTTGGTCTTTCCGCAGCCCGTCGCGCGATGGCGATGACCGTCCTGCCTGTCCTGGCCGGCCCTGTGTCGGGTGGGTGAAGTGGCTGGAACCCCCGAACCGTGGGTTCGGGGGTTCCAGCGTTG
>NZ_JAALDU010000547.1 GCF_014145015.1 Dietzia sp. E1
AGCAGTTTCGAGTGGTTGTGCACGGAGTTGCTGGAGGGCGATGAGGCCAGTGTGCGGTTCGAGCTCATCGACCCCGCCCCCGGCGCGCTGGACAGCCCCGAGCACGCGCTGCGGTACCTGATCACCCCGGCGATGGCCGAGCGGATCCGGTTGCGCGATGGCACGTGTCGGCATCCGGGGTGTTCGGTGCCGGCGAAGGATTGTGATGTGGATCATGTGATCGCGTTCAACAAGCGTGATCCGGAACTGGGTGGGCCGACCCTGGACCCAACAGGAACGCGCCCAGGACGTCTGGAACCTGGTGTGCCTGTGCCGCAAGCATCATCGGGAGAAGACGTTCGGTACCAACTCCTACCGGACCGGGCCGCTGGGTGAGTTGATCATCTGCACCGACACCGGGCATGAGCACCGCACCAGACCGCGGGGCCCCCTGGCCCGGGCCCGCGACGCCATCCGAGAACGCGAGTGGGCCGCCTTCGCCGACCGCATCATCGCCGACGACGGCACCCTCATCAACCCACCAGGCCACCCCAGACACGGCCCCCACACCCACACCAGACCCGCCTGACGCCCTGCCTGAAAACCCTGCGGCGGCGCGCCGCCGGTGCTACTCAGCAGTCGCCGACGCCCACCCACTCCGACAAGCCATCGGAGAAGCGCTGGCGTTTCCAGATCGGCACCTCGTGCTTGAGGCGCTCGATGAGGTCCGAACACGCCGCGAACGCCTCCGCCCGATGAGGCGCCACCGCCACCGCGACCACCGCGACCTCACCCACCGTCAACACGCCCACCCGGTGCACCGCGCCCACGCGCGTCACGCGCTGCGGATCGACGAGCCGACCGTCGGCGTCGGCGGGGCCGCTGTGCTCGCGGGCCACCTCCGCGCAGAGCCGGGCCAGCACATCCTGCGCGACAGGGTGAGCGGAGTACTCGATGTGCTCGACATCGGCGCGACCGGCGTCGTGATCCCGCACGATCCCGGAGAACGTCACCATCGCGCCATCCGCCGAGCTCCACACGGCCTGCTCGACCTCGCGGGGCTCGATCCGCTCGTCGGTGATCCGGGCCAGCGGCGCGGGGTGCGGCTCGGAGTTCGGCCCGGAGGGCTGTCCCGAGGCCGGGGTCGGGGCCGACATCAGTGACCACCACCGTGGGCGTGAACGTCCAGCAGGTGCTCGAGCAACTCGTCCAGCACCGCCAGCCCGTCGCTGACCCCGCCCGACGACCCGGGCAGGTTCGCCACCAACGTGCGCCCGGCGAACCCGGCGAGACCACGACTCATCGCGGCGGTGGGCGTCGCCGCCAGCCCGCGGGCCCGCATCGCCTCCGCGACCCCCGGCAGCTCGAGTGTCAGGTGCGGCGCCGTCGCCTCGGGCGTGCGGTCGTCGGGCGCGACGCCGGTCCCACCCGTGGTGAGCAGGACCGCCGGCGAGCGGCGCACGTGCTCGGTGACCGCGGTGGCCACATCCGCATCGGCCACGACGTGCACCTCCACCGGCGAGAAGCCGCGCTCACGCAGCCAGGCCTCGATGGCGGGCCCGGTGGTATCGGTGCGGTCGCCGCGGGCGGCGGCCGTGGAGGAGACGACGACGACGCCGGTCCGGCCGACCTCGAGAGCAGCGGGCCCGGAGTTCGAGCGGTCGCCCTCGTCGTCGTCGGCGATCCCACCGCTCGGCTCGGGGTCGTGTTCTTCCCGCCGCCAGTTCCCGCGTTTGCCGCCCGACTTGGCGGCGAGGCGGACACCGTCCATGGTGGCGAGCGGGTCGACCGCCTTGACCATGTCGTGCAGCGTGAGCCCCGCGACCGACACGGCGGTGAGCGCCTCCATCTCCACGCCCGTCCGACCGGTCGTCTTGGCGGTGGCGCGGACGAGGATCTCGCCGGACTCGTCGTCGAGGTCGAAGTGCACCTTCACCGAGTTCAACGGGATCTGGTGGCACAGCGGGATGAGCTCCGACGTCTTCTTGGCGGCCCCGATGCCGGCCAGGCGCGCGGTGGCCAGGACATCCGCCTTGCCGAGCGCGTCGCCGGCGACCATCGTCACCACGTCCGGGCGCGTGCGGAAGACGCCCTCCGCGGTGGCGGTGCGCGTGGTCACGGCCTTGTCGCCGACGTCGACCATCCGCACGCGGCCCTCCGGGTCGAGGTGGGTGAGGCCGGAGGGGGTGTGTTGCGGGTCTGCCATGACCTCCACGCTAGTCCGCGGCACCGGGTGTGGCCGATTGGATCGGGGGAGCACCTCCGGCGGGCATGCTGGAGGTATCGCAGTGTGTCCGGTGGAGGAGGCGGGGAGATGGAGACGGCGATCGTCATCGGAGCGGGGATGGTGGGGCTGTCGACGGCCTGGCATCTGCAGGAACACGGTGTCGAGGTCACGGTGGTCGATCGAGAGGGGGTGGCCGCGGGTTCCTCGTGGGGGAACGCCGGCTACCTCTCCCCGGCCCTGACCCTGCCGCTGGCGGATCCGAGTGTGTGGACGTACGGGCTGAAGGCGTTGCTCGACCCGGATGCCGCGCTGCACGTGCCACTCCGGGTCGACCCCGGACTGTGGGGGTTCCTGGCGCGTTTCCTCGCACACGGGACGATGCGGGCCTGGCATCGGACCATGGCCGGCCTGGCCCCGATCAACGCCCTCGCTCTGGAGGCGTTCGACCAGCTGACGGACGGTGGGGTCGCGGCCCGGACGCGAGAGGGCCCCTTCGTGGTCGGGTTCACCGACCACGCGTCGGCCACGTCATTCCTCGACGAACTCGAGTGGGTTCGCGGCCACGGGATGGAGGTGGAGGTGGAGCGGCTCGACGCCGCCCGAGCGCTCGCGCCGATCCTCTCGGAGGAGGTCACGGCGGCCTACCGGATGAACGGCCAGCGCTTCATCGAACCGGGACCCTTCGTGAACGCGCTCGGCGACGCGGTCCGCGCGCGCGGCGCCCGGCTGCTCACCGGGGACGCCGTCACCGAGGTGAGGCCCGGACGCGCCCCCGGGGTCGTCCTCGCGACGGGGGAGCAGCTCAGCGCTGACTCGGTCGTCATCGCCACCGGCGCCTGGATGCCACAGCTCGCCCGCCCGCTCGGGGTGAGGACGCGAGTCCAGGCGGGCCGGGGTTACTCGTTCTCGGTGGGCGTCGAGGAGCCGATCCCGCACCCCGTCTACCTGCCGGCGCAGCGCATCGCGTGCACCCCGTATCAGGGGCGGCTCCGGATCGCCGGAACGATGGAGTTCCTCGGACCCGACGAGCCGCCCCGGGACAGGCGGATCCAGGCGATGCTCGCTCAGGTCGACGGGGTGTTCCGGGGCGTGGACCTCGAGGACAGGCGGGACGAGTGGGTCGGCTCCCGGCCCGTGACGCCTGACGGACTGCCGCTGGTGGGCGCCACCGCGGGACGCGGGGTGTACGTCGCCGGCGGCCACGGGATGTGGGGGATCGTGCTCGGTCCCGCCACCGGGAGACTGCTCGCGAAGCAGATCGTCACCGGGCAGGTCGACCCGGTGCTCACGCCGTTCGACCCGCTGCGATGAGTGCTCGGCCCGGTCACCGCGGACCGGGGCCCGGCGGCGCGGCGGTACGGGTGGGGGTTTAATCGCGGGAATGGCGTTGCTCTTCGAACCGATCCGCATCCGCGACCTCGAGATCCGTAACCGGGCGTGGCTGTCCCCGATGTGCCAGTACTCGTGCGAAGACCGCGACGGGGTGCCGACGCCGTGGCACCTGGTCCACCTCGGCGCGCGGGCGCAGGGAGGGTTCGGGCTCATCCTCGCCGAGGCCTCGGCGGTCGTGCCGGAGGGGCGCATCAGTCCCGAGGACGCCGGCCTGTGGAACGACGCCCAGCGTGACGCGTGGGCGCCCATCGTGGACTTCGTGCACTCCCAGGGGGCGGCGATCGGCATCCAGCTGGCGCACGCCGGGCGCAAGGCGTCCGCGTACCGGGCGTGGCCCGGCTACCCCGTCGGCTCGATGCCCGTCGACGAGGGCGGCTGGACGACGGTCGCGCCGTCGGCGATCCCGTTCGGCGACATGGCCACGCCGGAGGCGCTCGACGCGGACGGCATCCGCGCGGTGGTGGGCGCGTTCGCCGACGCCGCCCGCCGCGCCGACCAGGCCGGGTTCGACGTGGTGGAGATCCACGCCGCGCACGGGTATCTGCTCCACGAGTTCCTCTCGCCGCTGTCCAACGAGCGCACCGACTCCTACGGCGGCTCGCGCGACAACCGCGCGCGGTTGCTGCTGGA